>NZ_JBFTQI010000005.1:0-24189 GCF_056398925.1 Pedobacter sp. 01T416_2 | reverse complement strand
CATAAACATAGGCTGCAAAACAGAACGCAGCCATAATAAGCCTAATGAAAATACGGACATAATCACGGCCGATGTACTGTTTTTCGATATAGGCGTATTTGCTTTCCACTTATTTAATTTTGAGTTCGAATATAGCAACTTTTTTTGTTGCTGTAGTTAATTTATATCGGTTATCCTGCCGCATACCTGCAATCCAAACAATTTCACCATTGCCGTTAACCAAAATCGGCGTAACGCTTTTCAAATGTAGGGGAACTTTCTCGTCAATAAAATAATCGCTCACTTTTTTGGGATTACGCATACCCAATGGAATAAATTTATCTCCATTTTGCCAATTCCTCAACACCAAAGGGAAAATTAATTTATCAGCATTTACAAACGCTTTATTCGAGTTAATTTCGAATTTCACTTCATCTGTAAACCTCAACGATATTTCATCATTAGCAAAAGCAATGTTTTCTGTTGTTGGGTGGATAAACTGATTAGCAGTAACCGATGTGTTTTTTTCAACGATAACCAGATCACTTCTATTGATAATGGCCTGATGTGTGGCGCTAAAAAAATGTGTACCACTTAAAGCCTTTAAACTGTCTAAAATTTCCTGCACTACATTTTCGCCAAAATTAAAAGGCTTAAGTAACTCGTAAAGCAAGAGCTTTTGCGGGTTTAATTTCGAAACCTCCTCCAAAGGAATATAAATGCCATCATTCCTTTTATTTAGGATTTTATTTGCAAGTTTCTCAACCTGGATATTTAAAAAAGCTTCCAATTCAGCAAAGCGTGAGATATTTTCGGCAAATGTTTTTTCGAGATTAGGGTTAATCTCCTGCAGATGTGGTACTACCTGTAGTCTGATTTTATTCCGTGTATAATTTGTACTTGCGTTCGAGCTATCTTCTACAAAATCGATGTTATTTGTCCTTACAATTTCATCAATCTGCTGTCGGTTCAAAAAGAGCAAGGGTCTGATCAGTAAATCACGTTTAGGTAAAATGCCATGCAATCCACTTATGCCTGTGCCACGGGTAAGGTTAATGAGTACGGTTTCTACCGCATCGTTTTGGTGTTGGGCCAGGGCTATATAATCGTAACCTTCTTTACGCCTAATTTCTTCAAACCAGTTATAGCGCAGATCGCGTGCTGCCATCTGGGTAGAAATTTTATTTTCGGCTGCATATTTTTTGGTATCAAAATGCGTTATATAAAAAGGTAATCCTAAACTTTTGGCCAGTAGCGCAACAAAACTTTCATCACGTTGTGCCTCATCAGCCCGTAAATTAAAATTACAATGTGCCACACCAATATCAACGCCTATTGCTTTAAACAAATGCAACATTAATACCGAGTCTTTTCCTCCACTTACGGCCAAAAGGATCTTGTTAGCCCGAACAAACAGCTGGTGCTGTTCAATAAAATCCTGAAATTGTTTTACGGGTAACATCCACCAAAAATATTTAATTTTAACTGGTATTCCGAACGTTCGGAACAAAAAACTAACTTTGTAGTGTGCAAAAACTATTTGTCTTTTTATTTCTTTTAATCAGTCCAGTATTTTTATTCGGTCAGCGACCCGCTTCGAAGATTAAAATCGTATCGTTCACAAAAATAACAGGCGATCTTAAGAATAAGGTAAACTACCTACGAAACCCTGTTTTCCAACAAGATAATGCAACTTTAACCTGCGATAGTGCTGTATTTTATAGCGAGCGAAACTATTTCGAAGCTTTTAAAAATGTACATATCAACCAGCTTACCACTGATATTTATTCAGATCAATTGGAGTATGATGGGAATAAAAAACATGCGCATTTAACCGGAAATGTGGTGATGAAAGACCCAACATCCACTTTAACCACCAATATTTTAGACTACAATACCCTTAGCAAGATAGGCACTTATACCAGTGGAGGAAAAATTGTAAATCAAGAGGTAACAGTAACGAGTAAAAATGGCTATTATTTTAGTCAAAGAAACGTAGCCTACTTTAAATATGATGTGGTAGTAGTTACACCTCAATCGGTCATAAAATCGGATACGATGAGCTATAATACTCAGGATAAATGGACCTATTTTTATGGTCCTACAAATATCAAGGGAAAAGACGATAATCTTTACACCGAAAATGGCCAGTATAATACGATGACTGAGGATGCTTTTTTTGGAAAGAAAAACCTATACACGCAAGGCACCAGATCTTTAAAAGGTGATAGTTTGTATTATTTCGGAAAAAAAGGAATTGGTAAAGCAGTAAAAAACATTGTTTTTTCTGACACGAAAGATAAGATGAAGATGTTCGGTGATTTGGGCTATTATTATAAACTGGATCAAAGAACATTGGTTACCCGAAATGCATATCTTGGCATTGGCACGGAAGATTCTATAATGGTGAAGAATAAAAAAAGGCCAGATAGTTTATGGATGGGTGCCGATACTTTAGAAACGCAGATGGTGCTACAAAAAACCTTAAAGCTAATCCCTAAAATTTCGATTAAAGCCGACAACCAGGTTGGCGAAGATGATGAAGATACCGGTGAGAAAAAGGGAACCACAGAACCTAAGGAGAAGCCTGAAACACAAAGCACATTAAAAGACGACCGAAACAAACGCAACACCGCAAAAATAAGCAGGGCTGATAGGAAGAAAAAGAATAAGGGTGAGGCGGTGGCGGAAGATCCGCTTAACCTGAAGGATAAAAGCATTGATAGTGTAAAATCGAAAGTAGATTCGCTTGGCAAAGATCTGCCCAAGCTTAACATTGATAGTTTGCAGAAAAACAATCTTTTAAAGAACAAGGCTGATTCTATTATCAAAAATCTGCCTAAACTTAAAACAGATAGTCTGAAAAAGCTGACTGATAAAGCCAATTCGATAGTAAAGGATGTATCGAAAACAAAAGTCGATAGCCTGCAAAAGAAGACCGCCGATAAAGCTTCTCCTATTGTAAAGGATATTTCAAAAACAAAAATCGATAGCCTGCAAAAAAAGATAACAAAATTCGGCATTAAAGATAGTTTAACAAAAGCGCTAGGAAACTTAAAAACCGGCGCATTAAAGACTGATACAGCCAAATTTAACCCAGCTGATACCGTTCAAACGCGTATCATTAAGGCTTACCACGGCGTTAAGATTTTTAAAACGAATATACAGGCTAAAACCGACAGCCTTTTTTACACCAGTGCCGATTCTACGCTACGTTGCTACAGTAATCCGATTATCTGGTCAGAAGGTTCTCAACAGGTTGGCGATACCATCTTTGTTCAGTTCAAGAATAAAAAACTTAATAATTTACAGGCATTTAGAAATGCATTTTTAGTAAATACACCAAAAGATTCGCTAAGATTTAACCAAATAAAAGGAAGGTTAATGACTGGTTTCTTTACCAACGGAAAATTCAAGAACCTATATGTGGATGGCAATGCCGAAAGTATTTATTATACCCAGGATGACAGTACAAAGGTGTATAAAGAAATGAATCAAACCCTAAGCAGCAGGATAAAATTCATCTTCAAGGACAAGGAAAATGCAATTGAGGAAATTGTTTATATCAAGGGAATAGAAGGAGCTTTGAATCCGGAAAACACGATTGCAAAAGATCATGTTTTAAAAGGATTTTCGTGGAAACCTACCGAACGCCCAAAATCAAAAAAAGATGCCATTGGCTCGTCTGGAAAACCTAAACCCAAAGCAAAGGCAAAAGCAGTTGCTGGTAAAACTGTAGCCGGCGCTAAAACCACAGCCCCTACAAATAAATCAGCAACAGCAGCACCTGTGGTTAAGCCGAAAATCACATTGGGAAAAGACAGCTTAAATGTGGATAAGAAATTGCCACAAACCAAACCGGCAGACACCACCAATTTTGGCATTAAACCCATTTTACCCAAAAAGGACTCAGTACAGGTGAAAAAAGTGGTTGGTAAAATGTAGTTTTTGTTATTCACTGAATTAATGGTTAAATTTATTTATGGATTTACAATCAGAAAAACTAAATGTACTTCAACAGATCATTAATTCGAATGATGAAAGTTTAATTAGAGATATTAAATCACTAATTACCGCAAGGGACTTTGATTGGTTTGATGGATTAAATAGTAACCAGCAAAACGATATTATGGAAGGCATAAATCAACTTGATCGCGGCGAAAGTTTTAGCCATGAAGAGGCAAAAAAAAGATTTAGCGTGTAATGGATATTATTTGGTCTAAAAAGGCTGGCGAAACTTTCCAAAAAAATATTGATTATCTAAAAGAAAATTGGACAGAAGTAGAAGTAAAAAAATTTATAACAAGGGTTTTTAGTTATCTCGAAACACTATCTGAAGAACCATTAATCTCAAGAAAAACTTATAAAACAAAGAATACACATATAGGCATGATCATACCGCACATATCAGTTGTGTACCGAATTAAACCAAAAACCAACACTTTAGAGATTGTGACCTTTATAGATAATCGACAAAGTAGCAAAAAGAAAAAAAGATTTTTATAGCTCAGTCCTTTTCAAAAACGCCAACATCTTTTTTAGTGCAATAGCCCTGTGACTGATTTTATTCTTCTCTGTCATGTCCATTTCGGCAAAAGTGATATCATAACCATCCGGCTGAAAAATGGGATCGTAACCGAACCCCTTCGAACCTGATAATTCTGTTCTGATGGTTCCTTCTATTATGCCTTCAAAAATATGGTTTTTACCATCCTGCATTAAAGAAATCACTGTTTTAAACCTTGCTTTTCTGTTGGAGTTGCCCTCAAGTTTAGCTAAAACCAATTGAATATTTTCTAAACTATCCCTGCTTCCAGAATATCGGGCAGAGTAAACTCCTGGTTCGTTATTCAAAGCATCTACCTCTAAACCGCTATCGTCGGCAAAACAATCTAAATTAAAATGTTCAACTACATAGCTGCTTTTTAAAGTAGCATTTCCTTCAAAGGTATCTGCAGTTTCAGGAATATCAACTAAACAACCAATATCTTCCAGATTCAGCACCTCATATTTACCTTCAAGTGCAGCCCGTATTTCTTCGGTTTTATGTTGATTATTGGTCGCAAATACAAGTTTTTTCATTTTAAGGAAGGTAAAAGGTGTAGGGTGTAGGGTGTAGGGTTTGAAAGATTAACTGTTTCTTTGTTACCTGCTTATTTAATTTTTTGAAGATGCCCCCAAAGTGTTTTCTTCGCAGTTAAATCGCTATCCAGATGATGGAGGTTTGGGGCAAATATAATCCTGGTGGTTTCGTGAACGATGATTTCATTCTGCCAGGTAAGGTTCAGTCTCAAGTCGGCAATCTCTACTCCAAAAGACAACATAATGGCAGGTTTAAAAAACCTATGCAGTTCTGCATAGTCAGTTCCGCTATAATTTGCATAATTTAAAATGGCAAAATCAGGTGTGCCCAAATCTACTGCCTTCACAATTTTCCGCAGCAGTTCCCTGCCCTGCTCGGTGCTTACATCATTCTGATTATCGTTTACCAAAATCAGAACCGATTTTTTATTTCCACCTAAAAATTTAAACGTTTTTTCTGGCGCTGGTTCGGCCACAATATGCGGAATTTCAGGACCTTGCGTATAAACTTTAGGTACATTTGTAGGATTAATTCCAGGAATTTGTGTTGTTTCTTGTTTTAAAACAGGTTCTTTTGCTTCCACAACGGAAACATTTTCGACAGCAAAAACTGGCTCTGGATTACGTAAAGGCAGAATTTCTACGCTTTCATCCTTTACCAAGAAAACCTCTTCAGTAAAAAATAAACGTAAAGCATTCGCATTGTTGGTAACCTGGTTTTCCATTCGTATTTTTGTTGGATAATAATTTCTGTTAAAATTAGTTAAATATCTTATAATAGCGTCGCTAATTGTTACTTTTATCCCTTAAAATTTATAGAGTGCTCTGTGTGAGGAAAGCTTACTGCTTATTTGTTTTTAGCTTTATTTATAGCATTTCGTTTGCACAAAACGTGGCTGTGGTAAACGGTAAATCAATAAGTACCAAAGAATTTATGTGGGCATACAAAAAAAGCCATAACGGAAACGTTAGTGCAGCATACGATACTTTACAAGCATATTTAAACTTGTATATAAATTTTAAGCTTAAAGTTTTAGATGCCCGGGAGATGGGATTGGACAAAAACGCCAGCTACCAGGAAGAAATCAAAACTTATGAAGACGCATTAACCACCCATAAAAAAGTTGGGGTCAGCAATAAAGACCGCGATTTTTTATTGAATGAATACCGCGAAGGTGTTTTAATGTTCAATGTTTCGGAACAAAAAATATGGAACAAAGCACAGGAAGACGAGCAGGCGATAAATGAATTTTACACAAAAAACCAACAAAATTACAATAAACCTTTAAGCGAAGTTAGAGGAGAGGTAATTGCCGATTACCAACTAAGTTTAGAAGAAAAATGGCTAAAAAGCCTTAAACAAAAATATCAGATCAAAATTAACGAAAACGAGTTAAAAAAGCTTGCCAAGTTATAGCCAACCTGATTTTTTTGGCCATAAGTATTAAATTTGCAAAATATAACAAATAGAATGAAGAAAGTTTTTTTAGTAGCAACCGCTTTAATTTGCCTGTTTTTAAACAGTTTCGCTCAAAAGCATACTGTAGATAAAGTTGCTGCTGTTGTAGGAAATAATATTATCCTGCTATCAGATTTAAACCAACAATACACACAATATCTTTATCAGGGTAACCAGCCTAACAACGAGATTAAATGTAAACTCTTACAACAAACCTTAACGCAAAAGCTGCTTAAACAACAGGCCGAAATCGATTCGGTAATGGTTGAAGATGGTGCAGTTGATGATGAGGTGAACAAACGTATGCGTTATAGCATGCAGCGTGCAGGTGGTCAGGAGCGTTTAGAGCAATTTTTAAATAAATCTGTTCTGCAGTATAAAGATGAGATCAGACCATCGGTAAAAGATGAGTTGATTGCACAAAAAATGCAACAAAAAATCACTGAGAACATTAACGTTACACCAATGGAGGTTGAAAAATACTTCAAAACTTTGGGCGATAGTGTTCCTCAATTTAATACAGAGGTAGAAGTTGGTGAAGTGATTTTAAACCCGCAGTTAACCCGAGCAGAAAAACAAAAATTCCGCGATAAAATTGAAGCCCTTCGTTTAAGGGTTAAAAGTGGCGAAGATATGGGTGTGTTAGCTAAAACCTATTCTGAAGATCCAGGTTCTGCCGCCGATGGTGGTGACTATGGTTTTATCGACAGGAATACCATGGTTAAAGAATTTACTGCCTGGGCATTTAAACTGAAAGCTGGAGAAATTTCACCAGTGTTCGAAACAGATTATGGTTTCCACTTTTTACAGGTTTTAGAGCGCAGAGGCGAACAAGTACACGTTAGACATATTTTAATTATGCCTAAAACTACACCAGAAAGTTTAACCCGTTTAAAATTGCATGCAGATAGCATTTACAACAACATTATCGGTAAAAAATTAAGTTTCGCCGCTGCTGCAAACCTTTATTCAGATAATAAAGAGAGTAAATATAATGGTGGTATGATGCTCAATGCCGAAAATGTTCAGGCAAGAAGTACTTTTATCCCGGTTGATAAATTAGATCCGTCGGTGTTCTTGGTAATCGATAGCATGAAAATCGGTGGTATTTCTAAACCAGATTTATTTACAGCAGCTGATGGAAAACAAGGGTACCGCATTTTATATTTAAAATCTAAAATTCCACCGCACAAAGCAAACTTAGCTCAAGATTTCCCAAAAATCAGAGATGCCGCACAAAGTGATAAAATTAATCGTACTTTAAGCGAATGGTTTGAAAAACGTCGCGAAAGCACTTACATTAAAATCGACGATGAATTTAACACCTGTGATGAATTAAAAATTTGGACTAAAACCACAGCCGCAAAATAATACCAATGCAGTATAAGAACGAAGTAGAAGCTGTTGATGCACTTCATCAATCTTTCAACAACATTAAAGCCGAAATAAGCAAAGTAGTAGTTGGACAAGATGACATCATAAAATCTGTTTTAATCGCCATTTTTAGTAACGGACACTGTCTGTTGGTTGGCGTACCAGGATTGGCAAAAACGTTACTTGTACAAACGGTGGCTTCTGTTTTAGACCTCGATTTTAACCGCATCCAGTTTACACCCGATTTAATGCCAAGTGATATTATTGGCGCAGAGATTTTAGGAGAAGACAGGCACTTTAAATTTATAAAAGGGCCTGTTTTTTCTAATATTATCCTCGCTGATGAGATTAACCGTACACCACCAAAAACCCAGGCTGCTTTATTAGAAGCCATGCAGGAGAAATCGGTTACCGCAGCTGGGCAAACCCATATTTTACCAAAACCGTTTTTCGTTCTGGCCACACAAAACCCTATTGAGCAGGAAGGAACTTACCCCCTACCCGAAGCTCAGTTAGATCGTTTCATGTTCAATATTCAATTAAATTACCCTGCCTTTGCAGATGAATTGAACATTGTAAAAAACACGACCAGCAATAAAACCGTTCAACTGCAGAAAATTATCCATGCAGATGATATTCAATATTTCCAGAAACTGATCCGCGATATTCCTATTACCGATAATGTTTTGGAATATGCCGTAAAACTGGCTGCTAAAACCCGTCCTAATAGCGAGTTTGCTACCGATGCCGTTAATAAATACATCAGTTGGGGTGCTGGTCCGCGTGCCTCGCAGTTTTTAGTGTTGGGTGCAAAATGCCACGCCGCCGTAACGGGGAAATACTCGCCAGACATTGAAGATGTTAAAGCAGTTGCTGAGCCTATTTTACGCCACCGCATTGTGCGTAACTACCGCGCAGAAGCTGAAGGCTTATCAATCGAGAAAATCATTAAAGATTTATTGTAGTAGCATTAAGCTAGTCGGGATTTGCAATCCCGCCTTGATGAGCCAGAATTTTTAACTTCTATTAGTAGATTACAAATCCACAATACAGCAGGTCGAGATTGCAAATCTCGACCAACGGAATTTTTAATCCTTACATTGTGGATTGCAAATCCAGACTAACGAAAAATATTATTATTTTTAAACTTAATATTCTACAATAAATTATCACGCTCAAAATGGAAGAAAAATACCCAAGTCTGGTAGAAAGATTACAATCTACATTTATCGACACCATAATTATCATCATTCTTATGGTGTGTTTTTCAAATGTATTAGACGGCTTTAACAATGTACCAGAATGGGTACGGATCTTATTATTTGCATTTTTATTTGTGATTTATGAACCACTTTTCATGACATTTGGCTGCACCATCGGTAATTACATTAAAGGAATAAGAGTAAGGAAAAATGAGGATATTCACCAAAAAATCAATATCGGCCAATCTATAATCAGATACCCTATAAAGTTTGCTTTAGGCTGGATCTCCTTTCTAACGATTAACTCAAATCTACGCAGAAGAGCTATTCACGATCTGGCTTCAGGTAGCGTAATGATAAAACTTTAATTTTCCTCATTTTAGCTTCCGCTAATCGTGGTTTACAATCCCAACTAGCGAAAATTGGTTACCTTTTATAAAATATGGTATTAAAGTTTGTAAGTTCCGTTCAAATACGGATGTATCAAACATGATCCTCGATTTTATCAAAAGACGTTATATTGCGCTTATTTCATTATTACCTTATTTTGCTCTTTGGGGTCTTTGCTTTAACTTTTTCCATTTGGTTGCAGAGAACCCAAAAAGCAGTTGTGGTGCTGCCAATGGTGGAATGCTAGTTATGATGTCGTTTGCCATGGCATCTACGACTGTAATATTCCTTGTCTTTAGTCTTATCAGTAAAGGACAGAAACGCAGAGATTTTATAACAATACTTTTCATCACGTATTTACCTTTATTGATTGCTGTTATAGACCTAGCAACCTAAAAGTACAGGCCAATATAAATCCAGCACAAACAATTATATTTGTTTTAAGATGGATGCGAATAAACTTACCGGTGCTATAGCCGCACTAATGGATGAATATAAAAAGGCGATTAACGAACTGATTGCAGTAATCGAACCAATTAGCCCACATCAACTGATTAAAACCATTGAGCCAGAAAGTTCAAATTCAGATTGCATTTCCATTCAAACTATCTTAACGCATGTAACTGCTTCGATGTTTAGTTATGCGGTGTATATTGAAAATTCTATTGGATTGAAAACAGTCAGGCCGGAACGATTGCAGTTTGACCATATCACACCTTATATCTCAAGGATACGGGAAGCGCTTAAATATAACGAGGACTTTTTCACCAGAAATCCCGACATCACCATGGAAGAGTTCGATCAATCCAAAAAGATAAATACAGGGTGGGGACAGCAATATGATGTAGAACAAATGTTAGAACATGCCATCGTTCATATTTTAAGGCATAGGCGGCAGATTAAAAATGCTTTAATTCAATTTAATGCTTAAAACTAAAAAATTGAGTGCTCAAACCAATTTCTATAACCGGTTTTCATTTTTATATCCACTGGTCGATGTTTTTCTTAAACCTCAAAAGGAAAAGTTTTTCGATGAGATTAATCAATTGCCCTGTGGAAACCTACTCGAAATCGGTGTTGGTAATGGCTCTCATTTTCCACTTTATAAAAACCACAAAATTACCGGGATAGAAATTTCTTCTTCGATGTTAAATGTGGCTGAAAAAAATGCAACAAATGATATCGAATTATTTCAAATGAATGGCGAGCAGCTCGAGTTTGCAGAGAATAGTTTCGATTATGTGGTATTATCGCATGTAATTGCCGTTGCAGATCAACCTGAAAAATTACTGATGCAATGCCACAATGTTTTAAAACCAGGAGGAAAACTCTTAATTCTAAACCACTTTACGCCAAATAATTCCTTAAAATACCTAGATCGGCTATTTAATTTTTGTTCTGGATGGTTCCATTTAAAATCTTTATTTTACATAGAGAATATTAAAGCGATTAATCAGTTTAAACTTGAAAAAGAAATCGCTTTAAAACCATTCTCCTATTTTAAAATTCTAATTTTCACCAAACCTTGAAAAAGCACTATTGGTATATTTTCTTTGCCTTGATAATCAGCCTGTTCATATATGTATTTTACAGGACTGATAAAACCTTGGTAAACCAGATTATCATTCAATTGATCTCTTTCAAAACCTACCAAAGCTTGAAACAGACCATCACAGCAAGCTTGCCATTAAACGAGTACCTGGTCTATTCACTTCCTGAGGGTTTATGGGTTTTCTGCATCACCTTAACCTCAAAAGAATTTTATTTTGATCTTTTCAAAAAACGCATCAATTGTGTTTTCATTCCACTTTTATTCGTTATAGCACTCGAATTATTTCAATTATTCCATATCACCAATGGCCGTTTCGACTTTTTCGATATTGGCATCTCCTTGTTTTTTTGGTTTATAGCGGCTAAAATTATCGATACGCAGCAACGTTTAAAAAATCTGTTCCATTCGTTAAATTATAATAGTGCATTTTGTTTACTTAGTTATTGCATTATTTATCTCGCACACGTAATCCATTAGAAAATTTTATTTTAAAATTTGCAATTCACTGAAAATAAATATCTTTGCATCAAAATTTACAGAAATGCTACTTCAACTACATATCCAACAATTAAGCTTTAGCCCGTCTTGTGGCATAAAGGGCTTGGGTATTGACTTAAATTTCCTTCCCAACCCTTAACGCGGTTTTAAGTTTCAACAAACAAAACCCACATTTAAAAATCAATTTATTACGCATTTGCTAAGCATTTAACCGCTTATCAAAATTAATTATATCCGTTATGGACATTTATACCACTGTAGAAGAAAAGTATCTACAGGCCATTGAAGAACTGCACTGGGGCGAATTACCTAAGGCACTTCAGTATTTTAATGAAATTATTGTTTTCGATCCTGATTATGCAAGAGCTTATTTTCAGTTGGGCGATATTTATCAGAATCATTTTAAAGATTATAAAACTGCAGGTTATTATTACAAACGTTGCATTGAGCTAGATGCCGATTTCCCAGAGGTTTATAAACCCTATCTGGAACTTGTTATTACGCTTAAAATGCACAAATTGGTGAAACAGGTTGCAGAAAAGGCTTTACTTGTACCTGGTGTTTGTGAAGCACACATTTACGAATGTTTGGGCCTACATGCCGAACAACAGCAAAATTTTGCAGAGGCGGCAAATTATTTCAAAAAAGCAGAACTGTTTAATGCTGTTCAGGATGAGCAAAGCACTTTACAGGAGCACCAAAACCGTATTAAAAGCAAAATGAACAGCACAAAAGCAATGATTTACGATTTACAAGGATAAAAGGCATTGCCTTTTATCCTTTTTTACTGGCCGATTAATCTTATAATACAATTCACCGAATTGCCCTTGTTATTTTAATTTTGTTACTATCTTTACCGCACAATTACAAAGCATAAATCTTTAAATCAAAATATTCGATATGTCAGCTCACGATTCACACGCACCGGTTCAGCAAACAAAAGGCATTTGGGCTTTACCATTAACGGCATGGATTCTGGTTTTATTATTGGTTGTTTATTTCACCAGACCAATCTTTAACCACGAAGAAGCACCTGCTCATCATGAAAAAACTGAAGCAGCACACGAAAAACCAGAAGCACACCACTAGGATTTTCCAGTTATAAAAGCATAAAAAAAAGCGTTTGGATTTAAAATCTGAACGCTTTTTTTATGCCCGTCTATTTTCTTGCTATTTAAGTTACATCTACTGTTTGGTGTCACACCAAACAGCTTGTCCCTATGTTCATTTCGGTCGGTGAGACACCAACCGATAGGTTAAAGCATAAAAAAGCGTACCCATTACATTAGGATGCTTTTTTATGCCGCTGATATTAATTATTTGAGCTGGCCCATAATGTTTGGAAAATCGGTAATGATGCCGTCTACCCCAAGGCTCATAAAATAATTCACTTCCTTTACCGTATTCACCGTCCAAGGGATAATTTTAATACCCATTTCGTGGCAGCGGTCTACCAAACCCTTACCGACCAAAACCGAGTAAGGGCTATAAATAGTCGGTTTAAAACCTAATTTCTCAATATAATCTTCAAAAGGTTCCTTTTCATCAATCAATAATGAGGTTTGTATTTTTGGATATTTCTCGTGCAGGTATTGCAACGTACGCATATCAAATGATTCGATAATGACTCTTTTGGCGAGTTTTTTCGAATTAATTACATCCATAATGAGTTCTACAAATTCTGCAGGTTCCGGATGAAATTCGTTATCGCCCTTTTTAATCGTTTTCGTTTCGATGCTATATACAGGTTTGGCGAGCTTGTGTGCTTTAACATAAGCCTCAACCGCGTCTATTGTTTCAGAAAGCAGCGGTTTGTAAGCTTTAAACTTCATCTGCCCAGGAAAGCGGTTATGGACTTTGCTGCCTACATCAAACTTTTTAATTTCCTCATAATCCATCTTGTAGATGTTATAATTCTTTTGGTCTTTCAGCGTAATCGGCTTTCCGTTGGGCAGCAAAGAAATCTCGTTATTGAAATAGGGTTCTTGCGAAAGCACCACTTGTTTATCTTTCGAAATCACGGCATCCATTTCTAAGGTAGTAACGCCTAAATCGATCGCTTTTAACATTCCCTCAATGGTATTTTCGGGCATGATACCGCGTGCACCGGCTTTTCCCTGTACATCGAATTTCTTCTTTTGGGCAGAAACGTTTAAGAAAAGTAAAATGAGCGTGGAGAGTAAAAGTAATTTTTTATGCATGAATTTTAAACGTAAAATGGATAGTTTTATTTGTGCGTTGACAACTTTAATAACCAACTTGAAAAGGAAAGTTGTCAAAGTTCTACCGCAGTATAAGCATTGAGCCAACCTAACTGCAGGTAAAGACAAAATTATAGAAATAAAAAAAGGGCTTCTTTTTATGGAGAGCCCTCTTTAATTCACATTTGTTATTTATCTTTCTGCTGGTACAAAGGCCTGTACAATTAAGTTCCAGCTTGCATCAGCTCCCTTTTCATAAACGAAAACATAATTAAAACTTTCGCGTAAATCGGCCTTGTAATCAATAGTAGCCACACCATAGGTATAAGCCAAATCGCTACCGATTGCTTTATCTACACCTGTTGTTTTTAAGTTAATTTTGCTGATCATTCCGTTATAGAATGCAATAATTTTTCCTTTTCCGTCAATGGCTTCGTTACCTGGGAAAAGCAAACGTGCATCGCTGGTTAAAAAACCTCCAAATGCCGCAATTCCATGCGTTTTTAACAAAGTATTTAAAGTTTTCTCGGTGGTTAAGATAATTTCTTTCCCAGCCTTAATTTCTTTTTCGTTTAAGAACTTTGGTGCAACATGATCTTTAGGTTCAATAAACTGTGGCGTAACCTTGGCCAAAGGTTTATTGCTTTCCGTTCCTAAATCAATAGCCAATTTCCATCTGCCATTTTCTGGTTTCCAGATCGATAAGTATTGACCGTATTTTTTCTCTGAAGTACCAACTTCATATGGCCCTGTAGTAAAACCTAAATCGCCACTGCGTGATACTTTCGCCAGGTTTGGAGTCCAGGTCACATCGTTTTCAGCATTCGCTTTACCCGCATAAAAAGTTTTGGCATTAACCGGATTTGGTCTGAACACTAAAGTGCTCGTTGATGAATAGTCTATAAAAGCTTCTTTATCTCCATTTTTGGCAATCGACTTAGCAAAATCCTTCTCAGCATTTACTAGAGATTTGGTTGTTCCGTCGCTTTTTTGGGCAAAAGCACCTAGGGCTAAAAGCGAAGCTATTGCAGTTGAAAATAATTGTTTCATTATTAATTAAGATAATATTGTTTGGCGAATATAAAATTTTCTTTAATGTATGGCCTTAAAAGTAATTAACAATTACACATTAAGGCTACTTATTTTTCTCTATAAATGGTTTCTAAAACAGTTTGCCCGGCGGCCTTCAATGTATTTTTATCAATATTAGCCAAGTTATCCAATTGCGTGTGCCAATTGATATAAAAACCACTATTATCGTTGTAATGGATAATATCGATAGAAGGAACACCTGCTTTGTTCATCCAAAAATGATCATCAACCAATTTTCCGCTCGGAATTTTCGTAAAGTAAGAAGCATTACCAATTTCCCAAACCTTGTTTACTACGTTTGGAGCAGCCTGACGGGAGATTTCATCCTGCGTAAACTGCGCGCTACCGCCGCCAACCATATCAAGATTAATGCCGTACAAAGCTTTATATCCTGCCGCGATTGCTTTTTTAGCCCAGTATTGAGAGCCTAAACACCATGTAGTTTCATCGGGTGTTTCATCATTGGCCTTGCCATAATCTTCTAAATCCCACAATACAAAATCGACTCCAACATCTGGCTGTTTCTTCTGAATCTGACGTGCCATTTCCAAAATCACCGCCACCCCACTCGCACCATCATTTGCCGCATCGAAAGGTTTCGCATGATTTGCAGGGTCGGTATCCTGATCAGAAAACGGCCGGGCATCCCAGTGTGCCGTAATTAAAACCCTCTTTTTTTGATCTGGATTAAACGCGGCAACAATATTTTTCAACTGAAAGTTTTTGCCATCATAAGTTTGTGTTTTCTCCCCCTGAACAGTTACATCGGCGCCGAACGATTTGAGTTTAGCCACTAAATAATCGGCGCATTTTTGGTGCGCTGCTGTTCCAGGAATCCGTGGCCCAAAATCTACCTGAGCCTTGGTATAGGCATAAGCACTATCGGCATTAAAATCTGGAGAAACTAAAGGCAGTGCCTTTTCTCCATTTTCATCAGCATTTTGGTTTGTTTTATTCCTACAAGCCTGAAATGCAATTAAAGCGAATAAAGGCAGTAATAAAAGTTTTTTATTCATTGTTTAATGTAACGGAAAATTGTTTGAAGTAGTGTAATTATCTCTCATCCCCCCTTCAAAGGGGGACGAATTAAATGCTAGAGAATAGTCCATTCCCCCTTTGAAGGGGGCGGGGGGATGATCTTGCAAAAATCTTTCATTTCAAAGGATCCGGGGATGATCTTGCTCCCATTCTACAATATATTGCTGAATTGTCCTATCTACATTCTCGATATCGTTCATTACCTCATCATCGCTAAACCTCAGAACATGAAAACCCAATACTTTTAAAATATCTTCGCGTGCTTTGTCTTTTTCAAATTGTCCCTCCCACTCATGACTAAGGCCATCAACCTCGATAACCAACTTTAAATCCTTTGAGAAAAAATCCGCAATATAATTCGCGATCGGTCGCTGTCTTAAGAAAGAATATCCCAGCATTTTTTTATTCCTCAACAATTCACACCACATTCTTATCTCTGCTTTGGTACTATCATTTCGATGTCCTCTCGCAAAAGTTTTTAATTTAGAATTATAGTGATTGTTATCCATGATATCTTAAACCTTTTCTTAGCAGTAAAAAGTCGAAAAATGAATATAGCAAACAATTTGCTGTTTTATTCATCTTTAAAATTAAATGTGATCTTCCTCATCCCCCTGCCCCCTTCAAAGGGGGACGGATTTCTTGATGAGCCTAAAAACCTATGAGGTTTGTTTTCCTGCCCTTAACTCATCGCCCTTTGAACGCGCAATAAATGAATGAATAGTTACGAAAGCATATAATCCACAATGGCCTCGCAATGGATTTTAGTAGTATCAAAAACGGGAATATCAAAATCATCCTGACTAATCAACATTGGAATTTCGGTACATCCCAGAATTACCCCCTCAGCTCCTTCCTTGATCAGATCATTAATTATCTGGATATACTGTGCCCTGGTTTCTTCCAATATCACACCTCTACCTAATTCTTCTTTAAGGGTAAACTGTATATAATCGCGGGTTTCTTTCTTTGAAGGCATTAAAACACGTAATCCATGGTCTTCGAACTTTTTTACATAAAAGTCCTTTTCCATGGTAAATACGGTCCCCAGGAGTCCTATATTTTTAATTCCAGTAACATTTATGGCTTTAGCAGTTTCGGTACCGATATGGATAATTGGCAAAGCTATTTTTTCTTGTAGCTGATCGGCAAAAAGATGTGCAGTATTGGCGCAGAGTACAATTGCTTCTGCCCCACTTCGTTTTAAGCTTTCGCAAGCATTGAGCAAAAGATCAAACGATCCTTCCCAGGTTTTATCCTGAACATCGCCAAAATTAAGGGAATAAATTAAACATTCAGCGAAATTTAACCCACCCAAACGCTCATTTACACCCTCATTTATAAAACGGTAGTAATCTATAGTAGATACCCAGCTAATGCCGCCTACTAAACCAATTTTTCTCATTGTTAAAATCGACTTGTGACTTTGGAATGTAGACTCAGGACTAACTACGCTTTACTCCAAGTCGTTCCCTCTTTGCCGTCTTTAAGCTGGATTCCCAGCTCTTGCAAGCCAATACGGATACGATCGGAAGTGGCGTAATCTTTATTCGCTTTTGCTTCAGTCCTTAAGTTAATCACCATATCCAGAACGCCATTTAAGTCGTTACCTCCGGCATCTTCATCTTTCAGTCCTAATATATCGAATACGAAATCGTTAACCAATTGCTTCAACTTTTCTAATGCTTCTGCAGAGATTTTGCCCTTACCATCGTAAACGGTATTGATAATCCTTACCGCTTCAAACAGTTCGGCAATTAAAATCGGGCTGTTAAAATCGTCATTCATCGCATGGATGCATTTCTCTTTCAATGCATCGATATCGAAATCGTTCTGTTCAGAAACCGTTAACTTATCTAACAAACCAATAGCAGCCATTAAGCGGCGGAATCCTTTTTCCGAAGCATCTAAAGCTTCATTCGAGAAATCCAATGTACTGCGGTAGTGTGCCTGCAACATGAAAAACTTAACCGTCATCGGGCTAAAGCCTTTTTTCAATAAAGCGTGATCACCCGTAAATAACTCTAAAGGAAGAAAACCATTGCCGGCCGATTTAGACATCCGCGTACCGTTTACGGTAAGCATATTGGTATGCATCCAATAGCGGGCAGGCTGTTTATGGCTGCAAGCCTCAGATTGTGCAATTTCGTTGGTATGGTGTGTTGCCGCCAAATCCATTCCACCACCATGAATATCAAATTCGGCGCCCAAATATTTAGCACTCATGGCCGAACATTCGATATGCCAGCCCGGAAAACCCATGCCCCATGGCGATTGCCATTGCATCAGGGTTTCTGGTTTCGCTTTTATCCAAAGCGCAAAGTCTAACCTTCCACGTTTCTCATCCTGTCCACCCAGTTCGCGGGTATTGTTCAGCATGTCTTCAAGATTGCGGTTGGTTAAAATGGTATAATTATATTCCTTGCTATATTTTTCTACATCAAAGTACACATTGCCATCAATCTCATAACCGTAACCGTTAGCTATAATTACTTTAATCATTTCGATCTGCTCAATAATGTGCCCTGTAGCGGTAGGTTCGATACTTGGCGGCAACGTGTTGAACATGCGCATTACATCATGGAAACCTAAAGTGTACTTCTGTACAATTTCCATTGGCTCAAGCTGCTCTAATTTTGCACGTTTTGCAAACTTATCGTCGCCCTCATCCCTATCGCCCTCTAAGTGACCTGCGTCTGTAATATTACGCACATAACGCACCTTATAACCAGCATATTTAAGGTACCTGAAAATTAAATCGAAAGATATAAACGTGCGGCAATTGCCCAAGTGCACATCACTATAAACAGTAGGACCGCAAACATACATTCCAACATTGGGTGCATTTAAGGGTAGAAAAAGTTCTTTTTTGCGCGAAAGCGTATTATAAAGCTGTAAGCCAGTATTCATATTGCAAATGTAATATTAAGTTAGAAAGTTAAAACGTTAAAAGTTGCAATGTTTCGCTTATGATTTTTAACTAACATTTATAAACAGGTTCCGTGCAGTATCCGCGCTGTCAGATGTTACCATCTGACAGTAAAAAAAATTATTTATAGTGTTTATTTTTCTCAAACACTAGAAAAGGTGCATTACTGCTCATCGGGTACAGCAGTCCCTCTTTCCGCTGTAGCTTCGCCGAAGGGGCTCAGGCTGCCGCTTCAATAGGGTTTAGCTTGGCTATTTCTGTGCTTTTGGCTTGAAAAACCGTCGCTAACTTGCGAAGTCCGTCAGCGTCTGCCCTTGTGAGACTTCGCAAGTTGGCCTGGCATGTGGTGTGCTGTCAGATGTTATCATCTGACGGTAAAAACAAAATTTAATCTTTAATTTTAGCTTCATCTATCAAAACATCAGTAAAAAATGGTTCAGATCAGAGAAATTTCGGAAAAAGATGCCGAAAGCGTAGCCACACTTTCTACACAACTGGGTTACGAAAGTGACATCAAGCAAACATCAGCCAGAATTAAACGCATAAATAACAGTAACGAAAACTGCGCATTTGTTGCTTTAGTTGATGGCGAAGTAGTAGGCTGGATTCACGGTTTTTATACCTTAAGGATAGAATCTGAACCATTTATCGAAATTGGAGGCTTAATTGTCGATGAAAATTACCGAAACCTAAAAATCGGGAAGCAGTTGATCGAAAATGTAAACATTTGGGCGAAAAAGCATCAAGTAAAAAAACTAAAAGTAAGGTGTAACATCAAACGCACCGAAAGCCACAAATTTTACGAGCGGCTTGGCTTTAAGGAAAATAAACAACAGATCACGTTCGAAATGAATGTGATTTAATTACTTCTGTGGTGTCAGATAGAAATATCTGACACCACAAGCAGGTCCTTGCTAAACTTGCGAAGTCTAGCTCCGCCCCTGCCCGGCCAGACTTCGCAAGTTAGCCAACCCGCAATTAACAATCACCCCAATTATTACAACCTTCAAACATTTCTGCATTGTAACATTTCAATCCTATTCATTAACTTTGTACCATGATTGATTTACCGGTAGTACCTGCTGTAACTGAAGTAAAACGTAAACCAGATTGGTTACGTGTAAAATTACCCGTTGGTAAAGAATATGCACAAGTTCGCAGTTTAGTAGATACGCACAAGCTCCATACCATCTGCGAAAGCGGAAATTGTCCTAATATGGGCGAATGTTGGGGTGCAGGCACGGCAACATTCATGATTTTGGGTAACATCTGTACCCGTAGCTGTTCTTTCTGTGCTGTAGCCACGGGCCGCCCTTTAGCAGTTGATGTTGACGAGCCTAACCGCATTGCCGATTCGGTAAGATTAATGGGCGTTAAACATTGTGTAATTACTTCGGTAGATCGCGATGATTTAAAAGATGGCGGCTCAATCATCTGGGCAGAAACCTTACAGGCTATCCGCAGAGAAAGTCCAATTACTACTTTAGAAACCTTAATCCCCGATTTTAAAGGCCAGTGGGATAATTTATACCGCGTATTGGAAGAAAGACCAGAAGTAGTTTCGCACAATATGGAAACGGTTAAGCGTTTAACCAAACAAGTGCGGATCCAGGCTAAATACGACAGAAGTTTAGAGGCTTTAAAAAGAATTTCTGAATTTGGTTTAAGAACAAAAACAGGTATTATGCTCGGTTTAGGCGAAACCGAAGAAGATATTTTCGAAGCCATGGACGATTTAGTTGCAAATGGTGTGCATATCTTAACCTTAGGGCAATACTTACAACCTACACGTAATCACCACCCTGTTGTAGACTGGATCCATCCGGATACTTTCGCGATGTATAAAGAAGCTGGTTTAGCAAAAGGTTTAAAGTATGTAGAAAGCGGCCCGCTGGTACGTTCATCTTATCATGCAGAAAAACACCTTTTTCCAATTGAGGGGATTGCTTAATTTACTGGCAACGCAGGGTTAACAACGCTTTAAAAGTTGCACTCCTTCCTGGAGTGCCTTTCTAAAACATTTTTTTGCTTTTACTGTTCTGTATTGTATCTTAGTAACCAATAGTGACTGCATTAAAAAAATTAACCCTAACTGAGCCTGAACTTGTTCAAGCACTGCAATCGAAAGATCCCGCGGTTCTGAAAACACTGTACAGCATGTATTCGTCAGCGCTTTATGGCGTTATTTCGCGCATTATCACCCATACAGAGCTTGCTGAAGATGTACTACAAGAAACTTTTGTAAAAATCTGGCAGTCTGCTGCACACTATGACAATACCAAAGGACGTYTGTTTACGTGGATGATGAACATTGCCCGCAATTTATCGATTGACAAACTACGTTCTAAAGACTTTAAGAATTCACTCAAAAACCAAGATATAGAAAATAACGTAAGTTTCGTTGATGAACAAAACAAGGTAACGTTTAATCCTGATATTCTTGGAGTTAAACAACTTGTAGAGAACCTTAAACCGGATTTACAAGCAGTTCTTGATTTAGTTTATTACAAGGGTTTCACCCATGTGGAAGCCGCAGAAAAGTTAGATTTGCCATTAGGTACGGTGAAAACCCGGATCCGGTTGGCTATTATTGAATTGAGAAGGAATTTTAATTGAGCGTGGAAAATTTAAAAGCATATATCGAATCTGGAGTACTTGAGCTGTACGTTTTAGGTGATTTATCACCCGAAGAAGCGTTGCAGGTTGAGGAAATGGCATCTCAACACCCTGAGGTAAGAGATGAAATAGCTGCTATTGAGCAAGCTATGGAGCAATATGCTATGCAAAATGCTGTAGAACCATCTGCAGATGTAGAAACAAGATTATTCGAAAAGTTGGGGTTAAGTGAAGCTGAAGAGCATGTGAATATTCAACCCGAACCAATTTATACTGAAGAACCAAGAATTATACGTTTAGATGGAAGTGATGCCAAAGTAAGAACTTTACGTTACGCCTTAGTTGCTTGTATAGCTTTATTGGTAGTAAGTACCGCGGCATTGTTTATTACCTATAACAAGCTAAATGCCGCACACGACCAAATTGCGAGTTTGAACCTGGATAAACAAAAATTTGCTGGCGTAGTAAGCAAGTTAGAATTTGAAAACCAGGGTTTAGATAATATGGCTGCAATGGCCGACAGCAAAGAATGGGCAACCATCAGAATGGCTGGTCAGGCTTTTAGCCCGAGCTCGAAAATGAAAGTTTACTGGAACAAAAAAGATAAAAGTGTGCTGATCAACTATGTAGCTATGGATTTACCAAAAACCGATGCAGCACATCAATATCAGTTATGGGCTTTGGTAAACGGCAAACCGGTAAGTTTAGGCGTATTCGGCAAAACGGATTCGACTAATAACGAGGCATTGGTAAAAATGCAGACCATTCAGGAAGCACAGGCTTTTGCTGTAACTATAGAGCCTATGGGTGGAAGTGTAAATCCAACAATGGATAAATTAACCGTAATGGGCGGTGTTTAAACAGAAAATATTAAATCAAAATATTAAATCCCGGCATTTATCAATGTCGGGATTTTTGTTTTTTATACCTTCTGAATCGTCACCCTGAATTTATTTCAGGGTCTTAACTGCAATAAAGATGCTGAAATAAATTCAGCATGACGCCCTTCGCATTTACTGGTGCCTTGGTTTGTTTCCCAGCAAACCAAACATAACATTAAGATTTCGCTGCGTACTTCACCTCTTCGTAAGGCTGTACCAATCCCCTCTTGCAAATAAGAGGATAGCCTATTAAGTCATAGTTTTTGCACCCTGCAGCCCTAAATAGGATGAATGGCCGCGCCGCCTAAACCTGACAGCAGCGAACATCCCGACGTAAAGTCGGGATAAAGCGAATGGCAGGACTACCTAACCCCAAATGCTTCTGTATGTGCTTTCCAAAAAAGTGGATAAATATTCTGCTGAAAGAAGCGCAATACCTGATTAACACATGCAGAGAGACCTTGTCATAAAGATCTCTCCTCCAAAGGAGTTCCTTTGGAACGCTGCGGTCGAGATGACGATTCGACCATTAAGATTTCGCCGCGTATTTCACCTCTTCATAAGGCTGTACCAAAACCCATCCCTCGCCAAAAAATTCTAATTGGAAAGATTCGCCACTTCCTCTTCCGATAAAAGACCCGAAAGTTAAATTGGTTTTAATGTTTGGTGTTAAGTTTTCAGACCAGGCTACTGTAGCATTAGGATCAGTGTACACAGGCTGATTGCCGGTAACCCTTAATAAAATAGGTTCGCCATGTGTGGTAATGGCAATATAGCCACTGCCCGATAATTTAACCTGAAATAAACCACCGCTCATCATCCCTGCAATGCTTTTTAGCATTTTTATTTCGTTTTTAATATTGTCTTCTAAAGCCAATACATCATTACCGTTTACAAAAACCGCTTCGTTTTGGAGTTTGATGATCTTTACTTTCTTGCCCTCATCCGCCAAATATAGTTTACCTGTTCCAGTGGCGTGCATCAGCGAAGTACCTTCGCCAGATATGGCTTTCTTTAACAAACCACCCAAACCTTTGCTCAATAGTCCTTCTCTTTTAAAATCGATATTTCCAATGTAAGCAACCATCGAACCTGCTTTTGCCAATATTTTTTGATTTTTTAGGTTTACCTCYAGCATCGCAGGTTTCTCTAATTCGAAAAAATCGTTTTCATTTGGATTCTCTGCCGATTCCTGAATTAATTCATTCAGCGTGTACTCTTTTTGTGCCATAATAATTTGTTTTCCGTTTTTAAGATATCTGTTATTTTAAATATTCCCTTAAACTATAAATTATAAACTAGAAGTATAGTAGATTAATGCCGATTTTTCTCCACAATTGTGGCTAACTGCACACAACAAACAAACTAATTGGATATGAGCACTTTAATTTCTTTAGACACCCTGGCCGCAACCTGAGAGGCGGTAACCACAAAGTGTTCGTGCGCTAAAGCATCGCCTGCTTTTCCATGAATATAACAAGCTAAAATAGCGGCATCTGTTGCGGTATATTTCTGTGCTACAAAGCCTGCAATAATGCCCGTAAGAATATCGCCCATTCCCCCTTGCGCCATTGCCGCATTGCCCGTAGGATTGATGAGTACCTTACCTGTAGGCAGGCAGATAAAAGTATACTGGTTTTTAAGCACGATAACGATCTTCCGTTGTCTGGCCTGTTCTATAGCCTTTTGCACCCTGTCCCACCAATTATCATGTTCACCGAATAACCGATCGAACTCTTTCATGTGTGGGGTAAGAATGGTATTTGCGGCAAGTTTATCCATTAGATCGGGCCTTTCGCCCAGAATATTTAAAGCATCGGCATCAATAATCATTGCTTGGTTGGCCATGACCAAGCTTTCGAGCAGTTTTTCATTCTCAGCCTCTGTACCTAAACC
>NZ_JBFTQI010000004.1:0-25318 GCF_056398925.1 Pedobacter sp. 01T416_2 | reverse complement strand
AGGTAAGATCTACCCATTACAGCGCACGCTTTCTTTCGGATTGAATGTTACTTTTTAAACTGAAGACTAATGAAAATAAATAAAATATTACTGGCAGCCATAGTATTGGTGTCAGCATCCTGCAAAAAAGGTTTTCTCGATCAAGTGCCCAAAGCCAACATCAGTAATGCTGAGTATTGGAAATCTGCCAATGATCTGAAATTATATGCCAATGGTTACTACGATGCTCCGGTTGGAGCACCATCCAATTATAACACGACACTGCTTCCTTCTTTTTCCGGGTATAATCAGGCAGGTAATTATGGTGAGGACGCAGATCAAGGTAGTGATAACATGATTTCAATTCCATATAATCCTACTTTAAACAGTGAAAATGTTGTACCCGCAAGTGGAGGCGGATGGGATTGGGCACAATTAAGGACCATTAACTATTTTATGGCCAACTATCAAAAAGTGACAGATAAGTGGGATAATGTAAAGCCGTATGTAGGTGAAACGCTA
Source organism: Pedobacter sp. 01T416_2 (assembly GCF_056398925.1). Taxonomy (NCBI): domain Bacteria; kingdom Pseudomonadati; phylum Bacteroidota; class Sphingobacteriia; order Sphingobacteriales; family Sphingobacteriaceae; genus Pedobacter; species Pedobacter sp. 01T416_2. Next base: position 24,817 of record NZ_JBFTQI010000004.1, on the reverse strand, counting down.
TTTTTTAGGGCTTTGTTTTATTTTAACAGGCTTAAAAATTTCGGTAATCTGCCCTGGGTTGATAAACCACTTACCAATCTTGACACGCAGGAATTATTTCAAGGCAGACAGTCACGTAATGTTATCGTAGATCATATTTTAGAGGATCTGGACAAGGCAATCGAATATCTGCCCTCAAATGGAAGCGGCGAGACTTTCAGAATAAACAAAGAAGTTGCCATGTTATTTCAGTCAAGGGTAGCTTTGTATGAAGGAACATGGGAAAAATATCATGCCGGAACACCTTTCGGTGTCTCAGGTCAGGACGGAACAAAATATCTTCAAAAAGCCGCCAGTGTTGCTAAAGCACTAATCGATAATCCTCATGGATATCAATTAGATAATGCGGRAATGACTGATGGTTATTGGAAACTGTTTAACCAGACTGATTATAGCAGCAGTAAAGAGGTAATGCTTTGGAGAAAGTTTGACAATAGCATGGGCTTGTCTCAAAGATGGTACTTGTTTGTTCCTATTGCGTTGCAAAGAGGAATAACAAAAAGTTTAGTGGATGATTACCTTTGTAAAGATGGAAAGCCTATTGCCGCAAGTACACAATATCAAGGGGATAATACTTTGGCGAATGTAGTAGCTAATAGAGATCCTAGATTGCAACAGACTGTATTTGTACCGGGTACCGCTATTACCACAAACCGAGCGAACGGCGCAGCAAATGTAGTTTTTGCAAGACCTGATTTTACCAATTCAGCCAATGTTCCAACAGGTTATGAATTATATAAAGGCCATAATACAGATGCTTTACAGCAGGTCGAAAATTCTACCCAAGCGCTGATCTACTTTAGGTTTGCAGAGGTCTTATTAAATTATGCAGAAGCAAAAGCTGAATTGGGTGCCATTACCCAGGCAGATCTTGATGTGAGCGTGAATTTACTTCGCAACCGGGTGGGGATGACTCCTTTGTCAATCGGAGGAATTACAACAGATCCAAACTGGAAGTTCCCAAGTCTTTCTCCAATAATCAATGAAGTGCGTAGAGAAAGAAGGGTTGAATTGGCTTGTGAAGGCTTCCGACACGACGACATCTACCGTTGGGCTGCAGGAGGTATTTTAATTACCAATTGGAAACCGAAAGGAGCCAAATTAGCACAATGGGCAACAATGTTTACGCCTGAAACACTGAGCAAATATCCAACAGATGCGAATGGATATATTGAACCTTTCAAAAATATTGGTTCAATGGCCAATGGTTACCAGTTTAAAGTTAGCAGAGATTACCTGTGGCCATTACCGAGTGACCAATTGGTACTGAATCCTAAGCTAGGACCTAATAATCCGGGGTGGTAAGCGGAAATTAAAGACTTTATAAATCGAATTAGATCGTCCCAAAGATCAATCAACTAAGGCTCGTCCTGTTTTTACAGGGCGGCCTTTTTATGGCAGATGAAATAAAACTATTAATTTAAACCCTGTGCGTAAAGCATTAATTATTGAAATAAACAATATAAGGTTTTTGAGTACCTTCTAAAAAGACAAAATGATGAAAAAATCTTTGTGGACACTTATCTTTCTTTTCGCCGGATACATGGTTTTACAGGCACAGCCTACCGTGATCCCACAACCATTAAGTATGCATCTTAGGGGCGATGAGAAACTTGCCGTGAATTCTGGGCTGTATATACAGTATGACAGTAAACTCGCGGCAGAAGCAAATTTACTTTCGCAGGACCTAAAAAAGGTGACGGGCATTGATGTAAAGGTAGGTCAGAATGCACCCAAAAACGCCAGTATCTTCACTATCATAACTTTGACACTTGATAAAAGTGTTACTTCAGGTGATGGAAGCTATGGATTGCAGATCAGTAATAAAGGTGTGAAGATTACGGCGTCTGAAGCCTCTGGTATCTTTTACGGCGGCGTTACCTTACAGCAATTATTAAACCAGCCAACAAAGGATAATAAATACTGGCAATTCCCTTTGGTGGAAATCCAGGATAAGCCGCGGTTTGGCTGGAGGGGCTTAATGCTTGATTGTTCAAGGACATTCATGGCACCTGAATATTTAAAGAAGACAATTGATAGAATGTCCTTTTATAAGTTAAATACGCTTCACCTGCATTTAACTGATGAGCAGGGATGGCGCCTGGAAATAGAAAAATATCCGTTGTTAACCAAGCAGGGGGCTTATTTCGATAAAAAATATAATGAACCAAAAGAATTCGAAGGATTTTATACCCAACAGCAGATCAAAGAGATCGTGGCATATGCGCAGCGCAGGCATGTGCAGGTTGTTCCGGAAATAGAGAGCCCGGGACATTGTACAGCCGCACTGAATTCCTATCCTCAACTTTCCTGTACTGGTAAGACAGACGATATTGCCCCATTCTTTGATCGTGGCGGTTTGGATGTTTTCTGCGCGGGGAACCCCGATAGTTACAAACTGCTTAATGAGGTAGTCAAAGAAACGGCTGGACTATTTCCATCACCGTATTCGCACCTGGGAGGGGATGAAGTGCCCAAAAACCGGTGGAAAGAATGTCCTAAATGTCAGGCCGCTATGCATACCAATAATATAAAGGACGAAGAAAAGCTGCAAAGTTATTTTATGAGCCAATTAGGCAACGAGGTAGAGAAATATCACAAGAGACCGGTAGCATGGGATGAGATTTTAGATGGGGGCGGAATCAACAAAAACTGGGTAATTATGGTGTGGCGTGATCAGGAAACGGGTATGAGAGCAACGAAAGATGGATATGATGTGGTAATGTCTCCTTCATCATCACTTTATTTTGATGAGCTTTATTCGATAACCAATACCAAAAATGTATATACTTATGAACCTATTCCTGCAGATGCCAGCCCCGAAGAGAAAAAACATTATCTGGGCATCCAGGGCAATTTCTGGTCACACATTTGCCGTACCGAATCAAAAATAGATTACCAGCTGTTCCCACGCGTATTGGCCCTGGCTGAAAGAGCCTGGTCTGATCAAACCGTAAATAACTTCGACAACTTTGCAAAACGTAAAGCTGGCCATATTTACTGGCTTAACTTTTTTGATATAAAGTATAATAAAGATGCACAATAAGGGTAAGTACCGACTGCTGGTTCTAGCCGGGCTGTACTGAAAAACTTTTAACCATGAAAAGAAATTATTTTATCGTGTGTCTCTTATTCGGATGCTGGCTGTCCAGCTTCGGGATGGGATATCAAAAGGCGGGCAACAAGAATCTCATCGTCTCTTTTTTGGAGATCAAAGGAAAAAATACAGGCTGGGGCCTTGCGGTGGTCATCCAGACCCCAGAAGGCCGCACCTACCTGTATGACACCGGTCCGGGGCAATATCCCAACGCGAATTTTGATGAGGGGAAGGATATGATAGCCCCGTTTCTCAAAAGAAATAATATTAAAGTTATTGACGGTATCATCATATCGCATCCTCATAAAGACCACTTTGGAGGTTTAAAGTATCTGATGGGCAGTTTTAAGGTTAAAGCATTATATGATACTGGGTATTCCGGATGTATAAACTGCGAGCCCGAGTATGATGATTATAAAAGCGAATATATTGCCAAAGGAGGAAGATATCAGCGCATAAAGCAGGGAGATAAACTTGGCTGGGACAAATATTTAGACGTTGAAGTACTATCACCTCCTCCAGGGTTTCTTAAGGATGAAGATGAAGCCAACGTGAACTCTGCGGTAGTCCGAATAAAATATAAGAAGAATACCTTCCTTTTAACAGGGGACATCCCGCAGGCAGGGCAGGAATACTTATTAAAACATTTTAACGCAAGAGACTTACAAGCAACCGTATTATCGGCTCCCCATCACGGATATGACTCATACCTTCCTTTTGCAGAAGTAGTAAAACCGAAAATTTTGGTAGCCAGTAGTTTGAATGGAGCTGAAGAGCCTGCTTTAAAAGCGAGAGAAGTTTTTAGCAAGGTGGGTTCCGAAGTATATGCAACCTGCTGGAATGGAACTGTTGAAGTTGTTTGCGATGGCAATAAGTGTACGGTAAAAACCGAACGTAATAACAACCCTAATGTGCTGCCTGGCATTGTTCCAAGTAAGCACTCCAGCACTGGTTTCCTGCCTCCGGGATGGATTAACCTTCACGACAAGAAGTATGCAACACCGACCGACGGAACAATCTCCGGTGGTGGGAGAGATGCCACTTCGGCCATTATGAGGGCACTCGCTGATGTCCCGCTTGGCGGTACGCTGTTAATGGGACCTTATGTCTATCAGATTTCTGGAGCGAATGGAATCGACCTGTCCTCCCGTCTTGACGTGCATATTGAGGGCGCTGGTGGAGGGATGGGAGGCAATCACGATCAATATAATGGGACTTATATCAAGGTAACGGGCAAGAATAATGCTTTTACTATAAGTCCTTCAACGCAGGGACAACAGGGGCCAACCTTTTCGAAGATCCATGTGTACGATGGGTCGGGAGAATCAACTGGCTGGTATGTCAAAAACTGTAACAAGTCGCAATGGAACCGTTGCAGCGTGGTGAATGCCAATAAAGGTTGGGTTTTCACAGCTACCAATGCTCCTGATTGGGATAATGCCTGGCATGTGCTCTACGATATCACCACCTTTCATTGCCATTATGGGCTTTGGCTGGGGGGGAACTTCGGCATCTCGGTGTTTGGTGCCGATATTGATGTGGCTGGCGACTCAGGATGCGGCCTGTTTCTTTCAAACTACGCACAAAACAACAAGTTCTACAATGTGATGATTGACGGCTCGACGGTTGGAGGTATCGGGACCGGTACTGGAATTGAGGTAGATTCTACAGGCGCCCATGACAACGAATTCTTCGGTCTGAAGGCAGAGGGCTTGCGCACGACGGTTAAGTTAAGATCACCATCACCAGGAGGAGGTAGATATCCTACAACAGCCATCAAGTTCTTTGGCGGCTCCATGTCCGGCTATGCCGGCACTGAGCAAATGGTCGACATCGGTGCAAATGTAGGCCGAACCCTGATTGATAACGTAGCGTTCACCAACAGCGACAATTATACATTGATGGTTTCCGATAAAGGCTGGAATACAAAGTGGATTTATGCGGATGACGATGCACAGTTCACGGATTCTTTTGCGGCTTCCTATATGCCGTCCAATCTACACAAAGGACGAACGAAGGTGGTGACAATGACCGGAAATATCAGTTCGGTGGCGTCTATGCCGGGTGGGTATAAGGGCGCCCGATCCAGAATTATTTTTGTCCAGGATGCTACGGGTGGGCACAGCCTTCCAGCCGCAGCCTCATGGACGGGATACTATATGGATAGGATTTCGAATACAAATAATAAGGCTTTAAAGAAGACTACATTCGACTTCGAGTACGACGGCACGAAGTGGATTCAGGTGAGTGCCGCCAACACTTGGTTTTAACTTAGTTATATATAAAAATGGTTGAAAAAAATTATTCTTTGGTACTAAAACGGCTACCAGGTAGCCTAATCAAATTAAGCCCACTGGGGGATTTCATATTTTTTGTTAAAGTAATTTCAATGAAAATAATCATCACAATACTTTTAGTTTTTACGTTTTCGCTTGCGGAATCGCAAACATTGCAGCATAAACAGCCGGTTGCGTCAAAAGCGCAGAAAGATTGGCATGATATGGAATATTACCTCTTTGCCCATTTTGGTCCCAATACCTTTACCGGTTTGGAATGGGGCCTTGGAGATGAGAAAGAAGATATATTTAACCCGACCAACTTAGACTGCGATCAATGGTGCCGGGTTGCCAAAGCAGGCGGAGCGAAGGGAATTATCATCACGGCCAAACATCACGATGGATTTTGCCTGTGGCCAAGTAAATACAGTACACACACGGTAAGGGAAAGCAAATGGAAAGATGGAAAAGGAGACGTATTGAAGGAGCTGTCTACCGCTTGTAAAAAATATGGTTTAAAATTCGGCGTATATCTTTCTCCATGGGATAGAAACCATCCCGATTATGGTACAGATAAGTACAATGATGTGTATGTGAACATGACGAAGGAGATCTTTGCAAACTATGGCCCCATTTGGGAACTGTGGTGGGACGGTGCAAACGGAGAAGGCCCTAATGGTAAAAAACAGGTATATGATTTTCAGCGGTTCGAAAAATTAGTAAGAAGCATCTCTCCCAATACCGTGATTTTTAGTGATATCGGTCCGGATATCCGTTGGGTCGGTAATGAAAACGGAATAGGTGGAGAAACAAATTGGAACACATTAGATACTGCGGGATTTGCAAGAGATGCAGGAGCTCCGCCGACAGACACGCTGAAAAGTGGTAATGCAAATGGAAAAGTCTGGATGACCGCTGAATGTGATGTGAGCATCCGACCAGGCTGGTTCTACCACCGTAGCGAAGATACCTTGGTAAAATCACCTGCTACACTTTTTAATTTGTATCTGAAAAGCGTAGGCCGCGGAGCGGACCTGTTGTTAAATATTCCACCTGACCGCAGAGGGCTTTTCAATGAGCATGATTCGGTGGCATTAGTTGGTTTTAAGAAATTGTTGGAGGAGAACTTTAGAAATAATCTAGCAAAAAAAGGAACGGGATATGTCGTATCGAACAACAGCAAAAAAATAACCAAAACATTAAATGACGGGATACCGGATAGTTTCAGTGCGACCACTTTGCCTCATTCGCAAACAATGGTCATTGAATTGGATAAGCAGCGAAAAATAAATTGCGTCGTGCTCAGGGAAGATTTATCAAAAGGCCAGCAGTGTGCAAAATTCCAAATTAAGTTGAAGGATAAACAAGGTGGATTGATCAAAGAAATAAACGGTACCACAATTGGTCGTAAAAGGGTAATCAGCTTTCCATCGGCCGAAGCTTATAAAATCGAAGTTTCAATCACTGAACAAAAAAACAGCACCAGAATTTCCGAGATAGAAGCTTATCTGATTGACGAAAGACTCATCGAAAATTAAAATGTTTGAAATGTTAATTTTTTATCGGAAAAAAAATGGAAAATAATACATATGATGCGATTGTGATTGGGTCAGGCATCAGTGGCGGATGGGCTACCAAGGAATTATGCGATAATGGCATGAAAACGCTTGTTTTAGAAAGAGGTCGCAATATTGAACATATTAAAGATTACCCTACTGCAACAAAAGATCCCTGGGAGTTTCCGCACCGGCAACAGATGCCACTTAAGGCATTAGATGAGAATCCTATCGTTAGTAAGTGTTATGCTTATGGAGAGGCAACCGAGCATTTTTTTGTCAAAGATAAAGAGCATCCCTACATACAGGAAAAACCCTTTGATTGGATACGCGGGTATCAGGTTGGTGGCAAATCTATTATCTGGGGGCGAGCCTGTCAGCGTTGGAGCGATTTTGAATTTTCAGCACCTCAGCGTTATGGATACGCAGTTGACTGGCCAATCAGGTATGATGATATTGCTCCATGGTATTCCCATGTAGAAAAATTCGCAGGTATTTGTGGTAATAAGGATGGATTAGAAGCAATGCCTGATGGCGATTATCTGCCACCGTTTGAAATGAGTTGTGTAGAATCCGATATTCAAAAGAAAATAAACGCTCGTTACAAAGACCGACACATGGTACATGCACGTTGGGCACATTTGACCAAACCTGAACCGATTCATTTGGAGCAAGGACGAGGACAATGTCAGGCGAGAGATCTGTGTTACCGTGGCTGCCCTTTTGGCGGATACTTCAGTTCTGTTTCTTCAACCCTACCTTGGGCAAAAAAAACGGGGAATTTAACCATCAGACCTTTTTCAGTGGTTCATTCAATCATTTATGATGAAGAAAAAGGGAAAGCCGTGGGAGTGAAGGTCATTGATGCCAACACAAAACAAGAAACGGTGTTTTATGCCAAAGTTATATTCCTAAATGCAGCCTGCTTAAACACAAATCTTATCTTATTAAACTCCACATCATCCCGTTTTCCAAATGGACTAGGTAATGACAATGGGTTGTTAGGTAAATATATTGCTTTTCACAATTATCGGGCAAGTGTTTTTGGAAGGGTAGAAGGATATGAAGATAAGTATTATTATGGTCGTAATCCTACTAATCCAATAATTGCTAATTATAGAAATTTGCATAAGCAGGATACGGATTATTTAGGCGGCTTTTTGACTTTTGTTTTTTCAACCAGACCAACGCCAGGAGATGTTGATGGAGTGATTGGAGCTGATTTAAAAAATACATTAACAGAACCTGGTTCATGGGTTGCAGGAATGTATATGCAGGGTGAGACGATTCCAAAAGAGAGCAATCATGTAAGGTTAAGCAAAGACAAAAAAGACGCATGGGGGATTCCTCAACTTATTATGTCTGTAAGCTATGACGATAATGACGAAAAAATGGTAGCTGATTTTTTAGAACAATCCGCTGAAATGTTAAGTGCTGTGGGGGTAAAAGATATTCAAAAAAACGATAGTCACCGTGCTCCAGGTTTGGATATTCATGAAATGGGCGGCTGCCGTATGGGTCATGATCCAGAAACCTCATTGTTGAATAAATGGAACCAATTGCATTTGTGTAAGAATGTGTATGTGACTGACGGAGCCTGTATGACAAGTACTGGTAATCAAAGTCCGTCAATACTGTATATGGCTTTTGCAGCAAGAGCTGCTAATCATGCTGTTCAAGAAATAAAAAATGGTAACTTATAACGAAACAATTCAAAAATATGGATAGAAGGGAAGCTATAGGTAAAATTTCATTGATATTGGGCGGAACCATTATCGGAGCAGAGTTTTTTTTGTCAGGATGTAAATCAGATCCAAAAAAAAATAGCTATTTGTTTACCGCAGCAGATATAATTTTTCTTAATGAGGTAGCAGAAACTATTATTCCAGAAACGAATACCCCTGGTGCTAAAGCTGCCCAAGTAGGGAAATTCATGACTGTAATGGTCAACGATTGTTATAATCCTGAAGAACAGAAAATATTTGTAGATGGAATGACAACATTGAAAGAGCAGTGTAAAGAACAATATGGAGTGAATTTCATAGATTTAGATGCTCGTAAGAAAACAGAATTCTTAAAAACCATTATTCAGGAACAAAATAAAACAGCTAAGAATAAAGATATACAACCCCCGACTCATTATTTCAAGATGATGAAAGAGTTAACGTTACTTGGGTATTTTACCTCAGAAGTTGGTTGTACAATGGCCCGACGCTATATCCCGATACCTGGGAAATATATAGGTTGCCTTCCTTACAAAAAAGGGGACAAGGCCTGGGCCACCTAGATCAGATTAGACTGTAAGATCAGCGCGCTTTGTTTGCTTTTCTGCTCGCCCTGGCAAACCAATTTACAGCCAGCGTTTTACCAACACATGTAAACTTTAATGGCTACCCATTTCAGCTAACAAAAGAATTAACTAAAAAAACAACAAAACTGACAGTTTGTATAGTATTACCTAGGATACTTCTGTGGTCTTGCCTTAAATTAGATAAATAATGACGAAAAGAATTATTCTTTTATTTGCTATCATAGCGCTATTCAATACAGGGTCTATCGCTCAAAAAAAGACAATAGTAAAAAAGGCTTCTTCCACTATACTAAACAGACCAAAATTGGTAGTTGGATTGGTGGTAGACCAAATGAGGTGGGATTATCTTTACCGGTACTATAACCGGTATTCAGATGGCGGATTTAAGCGAATGCTAAATGAAGGCTTCTCTGCAGAAAACACCTTTATCCCTTACACGCCAACCTATACTGCCTGTGGACACTCCAGTATCTACACTGGTTCGGTTCCGGCCATTAATGGTATCATTGGGAATGAATGGTATGACCGGGAATCAAAACGTGGAGTTTATTGTGTCGGCGATACTACGGTTAAAACAGTAGGCAGTGGTACCGGAGCCGGTTTAATGTCCCCTAAAAACTTACTGGTCACAACAGTCACCGATGAACTTCGCCTGGCAACAAACTTTAAAAGTAAGGTAATTAGTATCTCATTAAAAGACAGAGGTGCAATTTTACCGGGGGGGCATGCTGCTAACGCTGCATACTGGTTTGATGGTGGAACCGGCAATTGGATCAGCTGTACACATTATATGACCCAGTTGCCATCATGGATAATGGATTACAATAAATTGAAGATGGCAGATAAATACTTTGAGAAAAACTGGAATACATTATATCCAATTGAAACATATGACCAGAGTACCGCTGACAACAAAACATATGAAGGAAAATCAAAAGAAGAGCAAACCGTTACTTTTCCCCACCCTTTCAAATTGTATATCGGAAAGGATTATGACAGGATAAAAAGTTCTCCATATGGGAATGCAATGACGCTGGAACTGGCTAAAATAGCTATAAATTCAGAACATCTCGGACAGAGAGGTCAAACGGATTTTCTTGCTGTAAGTTGCTCTTCAACAGACTATGTTGGACATCAATATGGGCCAAATTCAATAGAAGCTGAGGATACTTACCTTAGATTGGACCAAGAGTTGGCCCAGTTTTTCAACTATCTGGATGCTAAGATCGGAAAGGGAAATTATCTTGTGTTTTTATCTGCTGATCACGGGGCCGCTCACGTTCCAGCCTTTATGACGGAGAATAAACTTCCCGGAGGATTGTTCAATGAGGTTCCTGTTATGGCCGGTCTGAATACTGAAATTGAACAGAAATTCCAGGTTAAAAATGCGATTGTCACTTATACAAATAGTCAGATCTATTTCGATCATGGGGCAATTAAAGAGGCCAATGCTAGTTTGGAAGCTATAAAAGCTTTGACGGTCGAAAGGTTAAAAGAACATGAGGAGGTTATGGATGCCCTGGATCTTAGTAAATTGGCCGGTTCTACCTTACCCGAGCCGATAAAAAGAGCACTCACCAATGGGTACAATGCCCATAGAAGTGGTGATATCTATTATATATTGAAATCCAATTATTTTGAAGGCGGTAAGACAGGAACGACCCACGGCGCCTGGTATCCTTATGACTCCCATATTCCATGTATGTTTATGGGATGGAACGTAAAACAGGGAAAAACCAATAAAACCCATTACATAACTGATATAGCAGCTACCGTGGCAGCAATGCTTCATATTCAGATGCCAAGTGGCTGCATTGGTGAGCCTATTACAGAGCTAACAGGCCAATAGATTACCCTAAACAATAAAGGTAACCTTAATATGTGGGTGACCTGGTTTTTGAACTGTATAAGGAYACTAAGTAAAAATATTCAGGGGGCGTTAAATGCCACTTTCTTTTAGTAAGGTAAGAAGCGATCTGTTAACTCATTTTTTTGACCCGGTAGAAACCGGGTGTTTTTTCTTGGTCAAATAGTGTAAATCAATATTGATTTCTCTATACGAAGACCTTTCATATGTGACGTTTAAAATAATACTATGATGTTATTTTAAACTATAGAATTAATCGGTAGCTATATTTTTGGTTAGCTGATGAATGTGGATTAGGGTTGTTTAACAATCCTTTGCTTGAGAACAAGGATAAGAATGAATAATTACGAATTCACCCTTACTGTTCTAACCTGCTTTCCAATAGTTCAAAAAGCTTGTTGTTGTTAACAATGACGATCGGGTGGACACCCTATAGTCAAAATACCTTTTTATTGACGATAAGGAGTTGTTCCTCTTGTTTGCTGATTGTTGAAGAACAACTGCTAATCTGGCTTTCCACCAGGCTTAGGTATAAGACCTAAAAAAGATGTGGAGGGTTCATTGATGAATAAAATATATAATCACTAGAAGTAATTTTTTAAAAAATATGTATTAGAATACTGATAAAAATAAAATCACCAACACCCTCACTATGAAAACGAATCTTCCCAAATGGTTTTTTGCCAATTTAATAATTTTGACCCTTCTCATGCTTCTGGGTTGTAAAAAGGAAGCACATATCCCTTACAGCCCCCGCTATTTACCAAGCCTTGATGCTACGGATTTACCAAAGAGCAACAAGCCGATGACCATGTTTGAAGATGCCGAAAGCCCTTCAAGAATGTATGATAAAAAGGACCGTTGGTTTCGGCTAAACCAATTGGTACAGGTAATCCAAAAGGGTAAAGATTCTGTTCAAATATCTCTTTATTCTCCCGTAGGACTTAACGATGTGAAGATATATGCTAAATTAGGCAACTATGATAAGCGGTTCTTAATCTATCATTTTACAAAAATTCCTGCATTTCACCGTTCGTTTCACCAAATCCCTATGGTAGCAGGGAAAAACGATTATCTATTGGAAACGGGAAATCCTGTTACGATCGATAAAATTGATGGTTTCTCTACTGGGGCAATTGAGTTTTCAGTTGAATCAAGTGATCCATTGTTTGCTAAATTCAAAAAAATCAAGTCCTCCGAATTGGTTCAGTTTCATGATGGATATCATTTGAATGAACCTAACAAGTTTTTACCAATGAATCCTGTTTTGGCAAAAGAGGCTATTACAATGATCATAAACTATTCTTATGCATTAAGCCATCCAATTTATTATGACACCTTTGTTAATTTCGATAGATACAAACAAGAGCAGGCGGCTTTAGCCGGAACTGCTGTTCCCGGAGCGATCAATTGGCATGGGAATRCCAAGGATGAAAATGGGGTTTATGATTACTTTTCAAAGGCCGAAATTGAGAAAAAATACCTCGACTATCTTGATAGCCGAACACTTTATATGGCAAGGGTAACTGGTGGCTCTGCTTTAGGAGGAGGTGAGTTAGCTTCTCAATGGGAATCTGATTACGTAACAGGGCACTGGAAAGGCGAAATGTCGGTTTGGTCACACGAGTATTCTCATCACTCAGGCTTTAGTCATGACAGTAATTTATGCAATAGTGGAGAAGGTGGTGGACAACAAGGAATGTTAACCGATTTTTATAAATACTTAATATACCTAAATGACCTTCCGTTCACCGATCCTGAGATCCTAAGAGGATGGACAAAAACACAATATCTTGCAGAAACCTATCAAAAACCGGTTTTTAAGATTAACCCGAAAAACCCTTTCTTATTAAAATATAAAGGAGAAGGAAAATGGAATTAATAAAATATATCAAGATGCATAAGATCGTTTTTTTTATCCTACTGTTTTGCATCCTAACAAGCTGCAAAAAGAGCCTGACTATTGCCCCAACAAATTATAATTATTACTATCCTACCGATGAAGCCAGAATCACTGCAAAGCAAATCGGGGATGGAACAGGAGCTTTGGACCCCAAAGGAATAGCTGTAGCAAATGATAAACTCTACATCTGTAATGGGAATGTACTCGAAATTTTTAATGCAAAAACCCTGGCCTACATAAAGACCATTAAGAATTATACCAAGGGATCGACCACAATTCCGTTAACCGCGCTTTCATCCGTGTGCATAGACAATGGCCGTATATACCTGGGAAGCGTTGAATCGAGAGTTTTTGTAATCGATGAAAACACAAACCTCGGTATAAATACGATTGGAAATGGACAATGGTGGCAAACTTTTGTGCACGTCTTTGGTCTTGCGGCAAAAGACGGACTTCTATTTGTCAAAGAAAAGGAAAAGACTGTTAAGGTTTTTGAAATATCCCAAATTACCGAAACGAGCAATTGGAATTTGCTGCCTATTGCTAAATTAAACACGTTAAACGGATTCGATGAAATCTATTCTATGGAAGTAGCCTCGGGAAATCTAATTGTGGCAGGAAGAGATGCAAAGGGCTATTTATATTACAGCCTTTCGGATATTCGGACGAATGCAGCAAAATCACTCACGACACCGATAAGCCCCGCTACAATTCCTTTTACGGCGGCAAAACCAATTGCTGTTACATTTGGTGCCGAATGGGCGATCACTTCGGAAAATACCGGAAATTTAAATTCACTCCGTATTTATCCAAAGGAAGAATTTATCAATAAAGTCTACGGTCCAAGAATAAATGTATCTGATATTATGGGTGCAAATCCGTTTGGAAATATTGTCAGTATCGCACAACTCGATGATCGCATTTTTTTGGCAGATAACACCAATAAAGAAATAAGGGTTATTAAACTTAATAAGTCAACAATAGCGGAGCAAAAATAAACGGCATTATAGCCATTTTGAAAACATAATTTTGCATTAGCCCGGGACTTTTAACTAAATCGAAACATAAGATAAGAGCATCCTGCCACTATTTCGGTGACAGGGTGTTAATAATTTTGATAGTATGAATATCGAATACTTTCGTTGATGATTATGAGAAAATAATTGCAAGGAATTCAAAAAAATATAGTAAAAATAGCACGGGAAAAATATTAAGTTAAAAGAACGGTCTTCAAAACCTGACCAATTGCTCCAATATTGTCTGCCCCACTTTTTAGCAGGATAAATGTGTTGTCTTTTGGGGACAGAGGAGTTATCTTTCAGCCGTAAAAACCTTTAAATGGTACCTATGGAATGATTATACGAGATGAAATCCGACAATCAGGCGGAGTTCCGAAAATCCTTTACCAAGAAGATAATTTTGTTTTTGGTAAAGACAGCTCATTTAAAATTTTAAGGATATACAATATTTTGCCATAAATTAAATTTCTTTACCGGATCACCTCTCTCTATTTTGAAATTATTTGTAACCTTAGTGGCATCAACCATTAGGCATGATGGGCTCATGAAATATGAAGTTATCAAAATAAGAAGCGATTAATAAATGGTTGTACTATACAAGACCAACCCGGGGATGTTGTTATAACAAATGCTTTAAACCGCTCGGAACAACCTTGTTAAAAAAAGGAATAATAGATATCACACTTATGATGAGCAGTAATATCATTGTTAAAATATCAGGTTTAACCCCAATTGGGCATATCTGCTTTTTAGCTCAGCACCGTTAAATTTTGTGGCTGCAGTGGTATCATCGGTAAAATAAGCATAATCTTTTCCAGCAAAACTGGCCCCGTAAGTCATATTCAAAGTACCGTTAACTTCCAGATACCTGGTTATTGAATAAGCCAGGCGTAAGCTGCCCTCATACTTATAGGCCAATGCCTTTTGTTCAAAGCTTATGGGCTTTTTAAAGTCAGGGATCAGGTTCCAGTTTGCGCTGGCATAATATTTATAATATCCGCTCCTGATTTTTCCCGATATGGAAAATTTTCTTATCTGGTACTTTAAGTTTAAGCCCAACTGCAGTCCATTCCAATGGTTCTTGTAATAAGAGTTTAAGCCTTCAGTTACCGGATTGTTTGGGTCTTCCAGCAGGTAAAGTTCCTGTACCAGGTTATCGTAACCGATCAAGACATTTAACAGCAATTGATCACTTAACTCTTTTTTCAAAACCAGGTTCAGACTAAGGTGCTGAACATTTCCCTTGTTGCTGATAAAGGTTTCATCAAATACAGATTCCTTTCTGTTATCTTCCAGATAATCGGCATCGTTGGCGGCCCCGCCGTTAATTTTTCCATATAAAAAGTCAGCATTGACAGCGATTCTGGGTGTTAAGGCATAATCCGCACTAATGCTATACTGCGGCCCTTTTAAATTTCCCCATACCAGTTCAGAAAGGATGTTTGGCGCTTTCCCGTCAAGATTCCCGGCAATAGACCAGTTAAAATCTTCGTTAAACAGGCCGGTGCCTATAGAAACATTGAACTTTTGGTTCTGGGAGAAAGCCGCAATAGCGATGGAGCAGAAAATTATCGTTAGGAATATGTTTTTCAAAATCGGATTTTTAGATAAAATCCCCCATATAGCAAGTACCCAACTATATGGGGGATAGGCTAATATAGCTTAAAATCGGGTCAGGTTAAACCTTTGTGCCTGACTGGTCGTACTGGAAGTACCTACAACGATGTTAGTCGAGTTGGCTGTACCGCCACCGCTTACCTCCATCCTCAATCCAGGGGCATGTTTTGGTGCAAAGCTGAACCCTTCATTACCCCTGTTATAGAGCTTGAATTTTTGGTTTTCAGCATTTGCACTTGTCCTGAATTCGACGATTGTCCCACTGGCTGTAGCGGCATCACGTACAGTCAGTACCTTGTTGGTATCCAAGAGCGATTTGATCTGATAATAACCGTGCACATCCTTCCTGAATACAAATTTTTGGTTATTATTTGAATGCGAAGGCCATATGATCAGCCTTGTTCCGTCAGCCGGGTTGCCTCCATAAATGTCAAGGGATTTCGTACTGACATAAACCGGGGTAATCCTGTAAATACCGTTAACATCGGCCGGAAAGTATAAGCTTTTTAGGCCAGCAATGTCTCCCTCAGATAGAGCTGCCCTTTGACTGTTAAATGTAGAACCATCTAACTTGGTCATAGGTGGTAGGTTACGGTCTTTGGCAAAACCCCAGGAGTCGTAAAGCATAACAGACTGGAAGTCGAAAGGGCCATGGCCGGCATAAGTTGGAAATATGTTATAGTTATGTTCATATCCAGCTGTAACCCTTGATACATCTACGATCACATACTGATCTCTGTCGGGCCTGCACTGCTCATGCATAACGCCAAGAGAGTGCATCACTTCGTGCATTACTATCCCAACCATGTTGTAGTTATAAAGATTAACCGTGTTTACTCCATTTTTTCTCCAGCCAAGCGGTGAATTATTGCCACCTGATTTTACAAACGTTATATACTCGGGCTGAGTGGTCCGCTCTACGAAGCGGATGCCGGTAGCGTTGGTCAGGTTATTAAACGCGCTGTTTATAGTGGCAACAAACGAACTGTGCTGGGCCGCTGTCATGGTGGTAATATCAGGATATTGATAATAAACTGTAGCACCTGGCCATGTTGCAGAAAAGTCCTGTGCAATGGTTGCCCTTTCCTGGGTAGAAAGGCTGCTTGTCAGTTTTTTCAGGGTATTGAATTGTTCTTTGCTCAGGATAATATCATCAGCATAATAATAGGTTCCGTTGACTTCAACCACGTGGTTGGTCCTTCCGTCGACAACCAGTTTGTGGATGGTGGAGTCGCCCTTTTTGATTGAACTGATCGCGTCGTTCTGTAAGGGGTCTGTAGTCTCGATGTCCTTCTTGCAGGCATAAAACGAGGTTACTACGAGCAGCGCCATAAGGGCTTTTAAAAATGATTTCATAAGAAAATGATTAGGTTTTAGGATATTGTTATTTGGTACTCTTTTCTGAAAAAATAGATATTTGGAAGTATTTAGGCCTTTAACTGTATTCCGCTGTAGTGAATGAGATAACTAATAAAATAATTAACTGTCGTATCCATAAGCTATATTCAGTTTTACCAGAAAGCCTGACTTGGCCTAGGATGACAATTATCATTAATTGTTCGAATGTTTCTACATATGTATCAAATTGTTAAACAAAAGAACAAAAACGAGTAGACTAGGTGGAGCAAAATCTTCTCTTTAAAGAGGAAAATCTTCCTTTTCTTTATAAGAAGGGTGAGGTAGGATTTAATAGAAAATTCTATTTAAAACACGAGTTAGAGAGGTTAAAAGACGAGCAATTATCCGACTAAATCTTAGTCAGGTTGCTGCATAAGGGCGTTTGATCTACTGACACTCGACTAGATGTTTATGCTCAGTTTCAAGCTGTATGCTGTTAGTACTTTTCCAAACAATTTAAATGCCTATCTGAATTTTAATTAAATTATATTTTTTAATGTAAAGAAAAAGTGACATTTTTATTAGAAGTTTATATATTTTTGTTACAAATATTGACCCATCCCGGGGAGCGCAATCCAGATGTTCAAAATTAACGAGACCAAACATTTTTTTTACGTATTACTGTTATGCTTTTTAGCTGAATATAGTCATGCACAGACACCTTATACTTTTAACCACCTAACCATCGAAGATGGACTTTCCCAGAATTCAGTATTGGYAATTATCAAAGATCCACAGGGCTTTATGTGGTTTGGGACTACATACGGACTAAACAGATATGATGGACAGAATATAAGGCTCTTCAAAAATAATGCCTTACTTAAGAAAAATATCGTCTCGAATAACTATATAACCACTTTGGCAGTGGACGATAATAAGGTAATGTGGGTTGGATCTTTGAGCAGTTTGGATAAGTACGATCCTAAGAACGAAACGTTCGTTCATGTTCTTTCAGATGTGAACCGAGCGAATTACCTTTATAAAGATCGTAACGGCACGCTCTGGTTAGGAACTGATAATGGATTATTATATTCGACCGACAAATTTCACAATAGATTCAAAACATTTGAGCTTCCGATAAAAGGGCCATATCAGGTCATGACAATCTTTCAGGATCACTTCGGTCACATTTGGATAGGTACAAACCGTGGTCTGGTACGACTTGAAAATTTAAATGGACGATACCGCTATGACCTTTTTATTCACTCTGCTGATCCCAGTAGTGTTAGCAGCAACGTAATAACCGCAATAGCTGAGGATAAAAAAAATAGATTATGGATAGGTACCAAACATAACGGTCTTAATCTCTACAATAGGCAGGGAAATTCTTTTAAGCACTATTCCCGATCCGAAAATAGCCTAAATACACCTGGAATTGATGATATCCGTAAAATGACGGTGGACAAAAAAGGACAATTGTGGATCGGTACACAAGAAGGGATATCTTTGCTCGATACGGAAAGGATGAGGTTTGAAACCTATCTGCACGATTCTTCCAATCCGCTAAGCCTGGGTGAAAATTCGGTATTCGATGTTTACGAAGATAATTGCGGCTCAATCTGGATAGGTACTTACTTTGGTGGCGTAGATGTAGCTCATACCATCACAACCCCGTTTCAGGTATATCAGAATGATAAATATAGAAGCAGCATCAATAATAATGTAATCAGTGCGATTGCTGGAGATAAGCTTAACAATCTATGGGTAGGCACAAATGACGGACTAAATTATTTGAATAAAAAAACAGGCCGCGTTTCTATATTTAAGCATATTGACAAGTCTCCAAATAGTATATCTTCTAATGGAATCAAGAGAATTCTGGTGGATAGATTACAAAGAGTATGGGTGGGCAATTATCAGGGGGGCTTGAACCTCTTCAGGCCAGCAACAAATGATTTTATCCATTATCGCCATCTGGATGGTGATCCGATGTCATTGAGCCATGATAATGTGAACTGTGTAATTGAGGATAATAAAGGACAGCTTTGGATAGGAACCTCTATGGGCTTGAATCTATTTGATCCCAGGTCAAATAAATTTAAACTTGTTTGTACTAAGGAGATCAAGAAAAAAGAACTGATCACGGCATTGTTTGAAGATTCAAAACACAATATATGGATCGGTTCAGACGACAATGTACACTTATGGAACAGTGTTTCCAACAGTTTTAAATCATTCATTTGGGGAAAAGGCCTCGGGCTTGTTAATAGCTCAGTTAATTGTTTTTATGAAGATAAAACAGGTGCAATCTGGATCGGAACAGATCATAGCGGACTGAGTGTTTATAATCCCGCAAAAAAAGATTTTAGGACGTTTTCCGAAAAAGATGGATTACCTGCAAGTAATGTATTGTCAATATTTGAAGATAATTATGGCTTTTTATGGCTGAGTACAGAGCGCGGATTGGTTAAATTTGACAAGCTGCATTGGACTTTTAGGGTATATAATACAAATGACGAACTCCCTGGGAATGTTTTTAATATCGGATCTGGTTTTAAGGACTCGGCTGGGCAGCTGTTTTTTGGCGGGTATAAGGGACTGATCGGTTTTTATCCGGAACGGATTAGTATGAATAGCTTTAAACCCCATCTTATCTTCACCTCATTAAAAGTTTTGGACAAGCCTATTCAGATAAAAGGACCGGATAGTTTGTTAAAAAAGGCAATTGATCTGACAGATGAAATAACGCTGTCAGCT
Source organism: Pedobacter sp. 01T416_2 (assembly GCF_056398925.1). NCBI lineage: Bacteria > Pseudomonadati > Bacteroidota > Sphingobacteriia > Sphingobacteriales > Sphingobacteriaceae > Pedobacter > Pedobacter sp. 01T416_2. Next base: position 5,037 of record NZ_JBFTQI010000004.1, on the reverse strand, counting down.
GATCAAAATATATTTGCAATTGGATTTGCAGCTTTAAACTATATTAAACCGACAAAAAACCGGTATAAATATAAACTGGAAGGATTTGATAAAAACTGGAAAGAGGTTGGAACGCCATCTGCATCCTATACGAATCTCCGCCCTGGAAAGTATACTTTTTTGGTTAACGGCTCAAATAATGATGGACTATGGAGCTCAAAACCAGCTAAAATGACCATTAATATCCTGCCACCTTTATGGAAAACCTGGTGGGCTTATATGATTTACGGATTAACGTTCTTTTCCGGTTCTTATTATATATATCGATTTTTTAAGAACAGAGAGAAACTTGAACGTGATCTTTTCCTGAAACATCTGGAAGCAGAACAACAACAGTCCTTATATCAGATGAAACTTGACTTTTTTACGAATGTTTCACATGAGATCCGGACGCCTTTGACGCTTATCATCGGTCCGATTGAAAAGCTCATCGATCTTACCCGTGAAAATGAGGTGATCAATAAATCTTTACAGATCGTTAAGCATAATACAGATAGATTGTTCAGATTAGTTACCGAACTTTTGGACTTCAGAAAAGTGGAATCTGATAAGCAGCCCCTTTATTTTTTTGAGCAGAATATCGTAAAATTTGCGGGTGATATTTTTCAGTCTTTCCAAAATCTTGCCGAAAAAAAATGCATAAATTACGCTTTCAAATCCAGTGAAGAGGAGATTTTGGCATATTTCGATAAGGATCAGCTTGAAAAGGTATTTTTTAATTTACTATCAAACGCATTCAAATTTTCAGATGAAGGTGACACCATTCACTTTCTAATTCAAAAGAACTTACCGTGCAACCAGATTGAGGTTATAGTTTCCAATGACGGAGAGGGTATTAATCAGGAAAATCTGGATAAGATATTCGATAATTTTTATCAGGTTAACGAACCTGGGCGTTATACAATAGGGACGGGTATTGGGCTTGCACTTTCGAAAAGTATCGTTGAGCGCCACCATGGGCATATCGATACTGAGTCTATAGCTATAGAGAACGGTCGCTTTAGAACCTCATTTAAGGTAAAACTTCCCTTAGGCAGCGCTCATTTAACCAATGAGCTTTTGTTGGATAAAAATATAAGCAACAGGACGGCACAGGATCCTTCTTATCTATCCCTTCCTGTCATCGAAATGTCGGATAATTATCTGAGCGGAGCTGTACCGGTTGATAAAACCCATACTGTTCTAATCGTAGAAGATAATGAAGAGCTAAGGGACTTTATCCAGGGATTACTTGATAAGAAATATTTTACAGTAGCTTGTCACAATGGTGCAGAAGGCTGGGAAGCAGCAGTTCGGATCATTCCGGATCTGATTATCAGTGATGTAATGATGCCTGTTATGGATGGTCTTGAATTCTGTAGGAAATTGAAGACCGATAACAGGACTTCACATATCCCGGTTATTCTGCTAACTGCCCGCGCCGCCAATATCCACCAGGTAGGTGGCCTTCAGAATGGCGCTGATGCCTATATCACAAAGCCTTTCAGCGATCAGGTCTTACAGCTCAATATACAAAATATGCTGGCGCTGAGAGCGGCTCTTCAGGCTAAGCTTAGCAAGCAGCTCTTTTTAGGACCGGTAAGCAACCCTTCATCGAGAGATGAAGAATTGTTGGGTAAGATTATAGCTGCTGTTGAGAAAAATCTGGATAATCCAGAGTTTGATCTGACGCAGCTGACCTTAGAGATCGGAATGAGCAAATCTGTCCTTTATAAAAAAATCAAGGCGCTCACTGATGTTTCACTAACGGATTTTGTTAAAATCCAACGCCTTAAACGTGCAGCACTGTTGCTCCAAGGCGGGGAGTATACCCCAGCTGAGGTAACACATATGGTTGGGTTTAGCGACCCTAAATATTTTAGTAAGGAGTTCCGTAAATTTTATAATGTCTCACCATATCAGTACCTCCGTCAAAGTACCTAACGGGGAAATTCGTAGGTTGTCCAGTCTGCGGATTCTACTAAAGGCAGACAGCATACAAAGATGCGGATCGAACTTAATTGAAAAAGGACTTTTGGTTTAGTTTCCTCATTTTTTGTTGCCGTCCATTTCTGGTCAAGACAACAGCCTAGCCAGCTTTATTTTAATCTTGATTTCTTGCTAGATAAAAAAGGAAAATTTTACTCTTTAAAGGGAGGATTTTATACGAGGTTTTCAACTCGTTTGAGTTGTTTTGGTTAATACTTAATATGAAACATTCTGTTAAACCAACTATAATTAATCTGTTACGATTTTATGGAGAACATCAATTTTAATCCTTCCTGGAGTAAGTATTGCGCATTGCGTGAAAAAAAGAGTTTTAGTTTGTCCTCCGAAAAATCAGATGTTAACAATATTGGAACCCTAACTTACAATTTAGATTGGGAACCAGGCAATTAAAGATCAGCGCGTGAACAAGAAGATATATGTCCTTGAAGACGATGAAGGGATAAGAGATGTTATTGAGATCCTATTGAACCTGGAATCATATGAAGTACAGAGTTTTCCGACTATTAAGGAGTTTCGGTCTGCAAACCATAATGATGCTGATCTTTTTTTGTTGGATGTTATGCTTCCCGACGGAGATGGCCTGTGTATATGCCGGGAGCTAAAAGAGGCGAGCGCTACAGCAGGCATACCTGTATTGTTGATGAGTGCGCATGCGGCACTGGATGTGCTGCATACAGACTATGGTGCAGTAGATTTTATATTTAAACCATTTAATATCGATGAGTTACTTCAAAAGATAAAAGCCAGGATTGTAATTAAATAGTCTTTGCTTTCAAAGGTGTTTAGACTTACCACAGGAATCTAAGCTGTTGAGAATTATCTTAACCAAATAGTTGAACAACAGCACCGAATATCATTATCGTTTTTTCTGGTATTCGTAGATTATGGCAATTATTGTTAAAAAAAGGAGGATTTTACTCTTTATTCGGAAAATTTTACTCCGAACTCTTTTTTCATAACTGCATTTTTGCAGTCTATGGGACTAATATATTTCAGTTTCTATAAGAGTTAATGAAAAACTTTCTACCATGAAAAAAAACATCCTCTTATTTTTAGTAATCTTCTCTTTTGGTTGCAGGAAGGTTATGCCGCCAGGACCTGAACCGGTAAAAATGGTTCAGTACAATTTCGACAGTAATGAGAACTCCAATCTGATGTTTCAGGACGGAGAATCAATGGCCCTTCTAACCTCGGTGGCCCGGACATACGAAATCGGAAAGGTACTGCGTGTTAAAGCCCTTACCGCAACAACCATAGAAGTCGCCAATTTTGCCCCAGTTGATATTATTGATGCAACAATAGTTGTAACAATTGAAGGACAGCCTAAACCCATCAAGCTGTTTAAGATCGGAAAGATCAGGGCCCATGCTGTAGCCGAAATCGAGTATCCCTTTATAAAAGGAACTACAAAATTCCAGGATACTGAAGGTGGTGACGTGGATCTGTCGCAGTATAAGACAAGCGGAATACCTACTGCAAAGGTTTCTTTCGACTTTACGGGAGATACCGAGCTGATCAAAAAACTCAAATCACTGGCCAAATTGAAATGGAAAATCAAATACAGTGATTTTGATCCCAATGATGACCCTACAAATAACTGGAAAGAAAATATTGATGCTAGGGATGTCAGGAGATTCTCAGGTCTGATCATTAATATGGCTTATTTATTGCAGGCAGATACAACAAAGTCTGTTTTTGTTGCAGAACCGATTACAGATAATAATAATGTGCTGTTAACAACTGAACAAAAGGAAACAGCGCTAAAAAAGTTGATCGAAATTCCTGACTTCAGCTGTGGGGTGGTAGTAAATGTTTCAGGTCTTGGCGGCGGATCTACTTTCGGAGTAGCCGACCATGTTTTAAAAGATTATCTTAATGTTGATGTCTGTTTTATTACAGTTCATGAAATGGGGCACATGATCGGCTATTCACACAGCTCGAGTATGACCTATCCTTCAAATCCCGGAAATAGAGGTGCGGTTGTGGCGACGGGAAATGTATATAAGGCGATGCTCGCCAAAAAGATGTTTCCGGYCAGAACTGACAACTATTACAGGGCGACAGATTTTCAAAAATAATTTTAAATTTTTCGAAGCCCATCTGTAGGATGCGAAGGTTTAATGCAATAAAGATATACGCTGTGGGCTTAGTTGTTAAACTGCATATAAAAACTTTGAAAAATGATGCTGATAAAAGTATCAGCAATAATATACAGCATCTATCAACCGCGTTGATGTAGCTGTAAGGTAAACCGGTAGCAGGGATACTACCGGAGATTTTTCCGTTGATTTAGGGTTCGCCAGGGGGCGTTCCCTAACTTTTTTGAAAGCTCAGACTAGTAACCAGTTGCCAGATCTGGTATAGGAATCAACTTTTAATTTTCACTTTTCACAAATATAGAGATGGTCTATCCAGTGCACATGAAAGGTTATGTGTTTGACAGTCTCCTTAAAAACAAATACTTAAATGAAACTTTATGCTACTTCCTCAGACTTTTTATTTTTCGATAAGCCCCATGCAATCAGACAAGGACAGGTTGTCATGATCGAAGAACATCAGGGGATAATTATTGATGACAACGGACAGGATATTGCTTTTGATGCACTTGAATGCGTGGAAACTATTCATGTGAGAGCGGATATTTCTTTTTGTATTGTACCCTCAGATGATGGACTTCGAGCTTCCAAAATATCACTTCTTTACGGCGAAAACTAGTTGTATAACGCTTAAGAAAGCCAGGGTCTTAGGGATGGTAGAGAAAACTGAACTAATATTTTTAGTCCAGGAAGAAATTTTTAAATCAAAAAGGGAAAAATCAATTAAAAATATCGATAGAACGACTGGCCAAAAAATAAATGGCAAACAGAATAAGGATATTATCGAAAACGTACTAATTATTTAAATCACATATAAATGTTTATACATTAAACTCATCTGATCAATACAATTAACCTAAACTAAATTAAACATGAAAAACACAAAATTTTTATCACTCGCCATGTTATGCGC
>NZ_JBFTQI010000003.1:0-32137 GCF_056398925.1 Pedobacter sp. 01T416_2 | reverse complement strand
CATTTCACTGTAACGGCCACTAAGTTCAGAGAACAGGAACAGCATTAAAAACAGCTGGCAGCAAAACAGGTTTATACCTTTTTTCTCAGAAAAACTCACCATCCATCCAAGAACGGCAAATAAGGGGCATCCGATAATCAACGGGAGATAAGCCAGGCGGTAGGTGTAGCTAAAGATAACAGCAAGGCAGGTAATCCCACCGAGCAGCAATGAAACTTTCCAGTGTAACTTCCTGTTAAAAGATAATAGGGTACGTACATTTCTGTTGTTTCCGATCAAAAGAAAATACCCGATGAGGCCAATCAGCCCCAGATAGAACAACTGGGTAAGCATTTTAAATTTTGGTGCTACCGAATGGAGCTTATCTGTTTTGCTTAATCCGATGAGCTGAATAGTAAAAAAGGCAGAAGCAACAATTACCACTACAGAGATAAATGCAGATAATATATTTAGCTTACCTGTAAGTTTGCTTAAGGCCCTTGCCAAAACCTTTCCTTTAAAAATAAAGATAAGTATAATGCTGATCAGGACTATGATCAGTATATTAAAAACCATGGGCCACAGTCTGATGCCAAGAAAGAGCTGATCCGTATTTTTTTCTTGATTGGCTCTAAAGATAAATGCAGGAACTATAATAAAAAAAGATTGCAGAAAGAGCATAATGACGGCTCCGTATACCATCAGAAGCCCATTTTTTCTGAACGGCATGTCCGGATTGACCTTTTCAAATTCAGACTCAATCGCTGAAACCGATCCGAGACGTTTTACGGCAACTGCCCACACTTCTTCATCGCTCAGTCCCAGTTCGGTGAGCTCTGTTATCACATCATCAAGATGGTTAGTTAGTTCTTCCCTATCGTCGGGGGTAAGTGATGTCTTGATAAGATTTGATTGCCATTCAGCAATCTTTAAACTGAGGTAAGCGGAAGTGGTGCCCATAATGTATTTAAAAGTCCGTTCATAAATTCCCAGCTCAGTTTTTCTTCCTTCAGCTGTGTTATTCCTTTATCTGTAATGGTATAATACCGTCGTCTCTTTTGATTTTCGGCAATCCGCCATTCCGATCGGATGAGCTCTTTGTCCTCCAGCTTTCTCAGTACCGGATATAGGGTTCCATCGGAATATAGGACCTTTCCGTTTGAGGCCTCTTTTATTTTTTTGATGATCTCATAGCCATAACTCTCGCCTTCAATAAGGGTTGAAAGGATTATGGGGATAGATGATGCTGCAGTTAGCTCCTTTGATAGCATAAAAATGTTTTTTCAAATATACGTAGAAGTTCAATGTATGTGAAATTATTTTTATACTAAACTTTAAGAATTGGGTTATCCTGCTGGTAACCATGAAAGTAAATAGTGAATGTTGTTTTCAATTGCGGGTTGCAAGGAATAGTTTTAGTTAAGAGTAGGTAAGGGAATTGAATGCGCTTAATTAGCCCTGGCCGCTAAACATAAAAAATTGAATAAAATATTTTGAAATACCGGATTTAAATTTACTTTTGTAGTGTGTTACATAAGTGATACAGTGATATACTAAAAATATCTTCATTATGATAGAGATCATTGACCTGAGTTTTGGATATTCTAAAAAATCCACATTACTTAAAAAATTGAACCTGAAACTTGAAAAAGGGCACATCTATGGGCTTTTGGGAAAAAATGGTGCTGGAAAATCTACATTGCTCAAAAATATAGCGGGGCTTGCCTTTCCTTTTGAGGGGAAATGTATGGTCAAYGGTAAAATTGCAGCCAGGCGCCAGCCTTCTTTTCTTCAGGGGCTTTTTTTTATTCCAGAAGAGGTACACATGCCATCGCTAAGTACGGAGTCTTTTGTTGCCCGGACGGCACACTTTTATCCGGCCTTTGATCGTACGTATTTTTATAAACTGCTGTCGGAGTTTGATGTAGACAGAGAGGAGAACCTAAGCAAGCTTTCTTTTGGACAACAGAAAAAAATGATGATTTCTTTTGGCCTGGCAACAAATACATCTCTTTTGATCATGGATGAGCCGACCAATGGACTTGATATTCCCTCAAAGGTCCAGTTCAGAAAGGTTATTTCCTCAGCACTCTCTGATGAGCGGTGCATCATTATCTCGACTCATCAGGTGAGGGATCTGGACAGTCTGATCGATACCCTTCTTGTGCTCCATAATAAAGAGATCGTAGTAAACCTTCCTTTAGATGTAATCGGGGAGCGTTTGCTCTTTAGTTCGGCCGGAAGGGCAAACCCAGATAGGATACTCTACGCTGAAGATAATATGATCGGTACCAATACCATCAGTATCAACACCGATGAGCAGTATGGTAAGGTGGATATGGAACTGCTATTTAATGCGGTTGTTAATGGAGAAAATTTAATTTTACAACATTTAAAATAACAGGATATGAACGATATATTTAATTGGAAGCGGTTTATCGCACTTTTCAAAAAACATAGTGCCGAAAATTACAAGACCTACCTGATGTCAATAGGGGTTCTGATCGGGGTACTCACCCTCATCCTTAGTTTTATTACTTATACCAGCGATGGCCATATAGGTGTATTTCAACAGGGCATTATTTTTCTTAACATCATGATCTTTTCTGGAACGATATTTACCAGTATGATCTTTGCAGATCTTGGTAGCAGAAAGAAGGCCATACCCATTCTAACCCTTCCCGTATCTCATCTGGAGAAATATCTGGTCGCCTGGCTTTATTCTTTTGTTGTTTTTCAGCTGGTGTATGTCGGCTGCTTTTACGCCGTAGATTATATTGTGCTATATGCGGGCAATGTCGGTATTTCAGATAAGAACAATATGGTGAATATATTTTCAACCGACGATCCGTTCTGGATTGCATTTCCACAGTTTGCCGTTCTTCAGGCGATCTGTTTTATCGGGGCAATATACTTTGAAAGGCTCCATTTTATCAAAACTGCTTTTCTTTTTTTCTTATTTATCCTGTTTCTGAGTGTTTTTAATACCATGCTGTTAAACTGGATTTTTGGTTTCAAGGTAGACAAGGGTATCCCGTTCAGTTCGGTCGGAATCACTGAAGCGGGCCATTTTTGGTTTATCAGGAGAGATCATTTGGGCGATGCTGTGGTGTTTGCTTCACTCGTATTGGTCTGTGGCCTGTTGTGGTTGGGAAGCTATTTTAGATTGAAGGAGAAGCAGGTATAATATGGAGTTTAGAGAAAACGAAGCAATTTATTCCCAGGTGGCAAATTTCGTTACCGAGCATATCATGCTGGGCAAATGGCTGCCGGAACAGAAGATCCCTTCAGTTAGGGAACTGGCATCTGATCTTCAGGTAAACCCCCATACGGTGGTGAGGGCCTATGAGATACTGCAGTCAAGAGAGGTGATCTCAAATAAAAGAGGGATCGGTTTCTTCATCCATAGTGATGCCATTGAAAAAATAAGGAGCTTCAGTAAGGAACGTTTCATGGGACAGGACCTGCCGGAACTGCTCAAGAATATGTACCTGCTGGGGATTACCATTGAGGAGATCGGCGCACAGTTCGAATCCTATAAGAAAACCATGAACCAATCCAAACAAATATGAAAAACAGCAATATTATGATCATTTCGGCTATAGCTATCATACTGATCTCGCTAACTGTATATAATTTTACCTTAAAAGCTTCATACCGAAACGGGGATTATAAAAATCCATTTTATGGGCTTAGCTATAATCAGATAAACAAGGTTTCAAAGATTGAACTCGACTGCTCGAATAAAATTACATGTTATATCCGTCAGGGGAAAAATAGCGGCATTTACCTAAGTGCGCGCGCCAAGGATAAGGTGATCTGGAGTGTTGAGCAAGGTAGTTTAAAGATCGACCTGAGCGATGAGGCTAAGCGGGCAGATTTTATGGTCTATAACGATGATCTGGTCATTGTTCTTGACAATCTTGAGCGGATCAGCACAAAGCCGTATTTTAGAACCGGTGAGAAATGGGAGCATGCACGGCTTTTCGGTCAAATAGGTATCAGTGGATTTAGACAGGATTCAATGGATGTCGATCTGGGTATTTCTTCCTCCGCTGTTCTGGATAGTATCTCTGTTGGTAGTCTGAACGCATTGATCGGTGCGCATGGAAAAGGTGTTTCATCCCTACAGTTGCATTCTGGAACTTTTGGCAACGCAGTATTCAAAATTCCCGGGTCAGGAAAACTTGAGCTACTGGATCCGAAGATCACCAAAAGTGAATATCATCTTTCCAATGAAGCAACCGTAACGCTCAATGGGAAGTCCTTGCGGATTATCGAAGAAAACGGGGAAAGATAATAAACCGCCCGAGGGTTTGTATTTCTGGAATATCGCATACCATAACACTGATATTCGATATTCCAGAATTAGATTAAAACTTATAACTGTAACCCATCCTGAATACCTGGGTTTCATAATAATCGGTACTGTTTAGCCTGAATCCGTTGCCAGTAATCTCTTTTTTGATTTTCAGCGTATTAAAAATGTCGTTGCCGTTTAAAAACAGTTCACCTTTTCCTTTCTGGATCTGCTTTTTAATTCCAAGATCTGTTGAGAACCTTGAGCCGATTTTTCCCTGGGGAATAATGTCCGGCGCCAGGTAGGCCATAGAAAGTTGGATATCGGTATCGCCTTTTAACTTAAACTGGGCATTGAATTTCACATTCCCGGATACTAAGGATTCCTTGGTCATGCTATATTGAGTGGGTACGGGGTATCTGTTTTCTACGCTAAATGCATCAATGGTATTCTGGTATACCGTCCCACTCAGGTTGAAGGAAAACCAGGCCTTGAGCTGTTGTTGCCAAAGCAGTTCCCCTCCCGAATTGTAGCTTTTTCCGGCATTCTGGAAAATATTATACAAGATGGTATTTCCAGGAACCTGTGTGGCAATCCTGGTAATGGTGYCCGAAATAATTTTATGAAAAGCTGATCCATACAGATAACCTTTGTCCCAATTGTATTTATAACCGAGTTCCAGCGAAGTGGTAAACTGTGGGCGTAAGGTAGGGTTACCTACCTTGAGCAGTTCTGGTTCATCATATTTTGGGAAAATACGGATATCCACTTCGTTTGGACGGTCTACACGCTGGTTGTAAAAGAAAGTGATCCTGTTGTCCGTATTGATTTTGTAAGCAAAGCGAAGATTTGGAAAAGGGCGGAGGTAATCATAACCGTCGCTTTTGTACGTATTGTGGTCGGGGTTTACATCATAGTAAATATTGGCATACTCCATTCTCAGGCCGGCTTCAAGTTCGATTTTGGGCGTTTCATAAATATAGTTTCCATAAACTGCCGGAATATGTTCACTATAGTCTGCCCAGCCTCCAGCGTTCACATCAATGGGCGAATTAAGCCCAGCAAAGAACTGCATATTGGTCGGGATGTTCCGATAACGGTACTTAAGTCCGGCTTCAATCCGGCCATGTTTCATGGGTTTTACATAATCAATGGTAAGATCAGAAACATGTTCGTCCGACAAAAGTTTAAAGGCATCTTCGCCGCTAAAAGTGGGCAGGATGTTAGTGAAATTGTATTTTTCGTCTTCCCTGTGCCAGGTATAATTAAATCCTGTAGTTAAGGTATGTCCTGGCTGGGCAAATTTATGCTGGTATACAGCAGAACCGGTGGCCGTATATTTTACTTCGTCCTCTACAAATTGCCACAACCGGTTCCGTACCGTATAATCTCCATTAAAATAGGGGATATCACCTAGGTCGATGATTTTTTCCCTGTTGAAAAACGCAGATACCGTAAGGCTATTGTGTTCGTCAGGATTATAATCCACTCCGGTTTTTACGGTTGTAAAGGTCGTTGTCCGGTTTCTTTTTACCTGTTGGTTCAGTACCATGCCACTATCAAAGATGCGCTGAGAAAATTCGTTTTTGTTCAGTGTTTGGGTGTACAGATAATCCGCCTGTAAAAAGATATTGGTTTTGTTTTTTTTATAGTTTAACGAAAGCGATGGATTAAGTTTTGGAGTGGCCTGGTACTGCGGCGATATCCCCGGTAGGTTTTCTTTTCTGAGCCAGAGTGATCCAAGACCGCTGTTAAAACCCACTTTGCCATTTAAGCCTTCCTGATTGTTTTTCTTGTATATAATATTGATAATGCCTGCATTTCCGCTGGCATCGAATTTAGAAGAAGGGTTTGCTATAATCTCAATCCGCTCTATGGATGATGCCGGGATATTATCAAGCCCGGTCTGGCTACCAAAACCTGTGATGGCATTCTGTTTTCCATCAATGAGTACTGCAACCTTATCATTCCCCCTCAATTGCACTTTACCATCCTGAATGGTTACGCCTGGAAGATTCTGCATGGCCTGAAGTACCGACCCACCCAATTGGCTTGTATTTTTTGTAATGTCGTAGCTTTTTTTATCCATTTTGTTGGATATCCCTTCAGATGTGGATGTTCCCTTTATCTCAATGGTTTGCAGGGTCTGGGGATCTTCTATAAGATCGAAATTCCCAAGATCTAAAAAAGGGCTTAGTATGCCAACGCTGAAGGTTTTGCTGATGCGTTGGTAGCCCACCATGCTTACTTCAAGAATATATTCTCCCGAAGGCACATCTTTAAGGGTAAACCGGCCCTGTTCGTTGCTTACCGTACCCAAAATAAATTTTGTATCGGTTCCTTTTTTTAACTGTATATTTCCGAAAGGCAGTGTATTCTTATTTTTTGCATCCCTGATCTGTCCTGAAAGGGTTATCGGCTTTTCCTGTCCTTCTGCATCCTCTGGGCAAAGAAATAGCGCAAGGCAAAAAAGCCTCAATATCCGTATGTAGTTTTTCATAATTTATAAGTTTTCCGAAAGGCAAATTATAAAGCAATTCTGAAGACAATCTGAACTTCTGAAAACTACTATCGATCTGATCTGTTCCGGTTTATAACAGGATCACTAGACTCCCAGCCACAATCATAAGACCGCCAATGAGTGTTTTTACCTCAATGGGTTCTTTGAGGATCAGAAAAGCAAGCCCCATGGCTATAGCTACACTTAGTTTATCAATCGGGGCAACTTTCGAAACATTTCCGGTTTCGAGTGCCTTAAAATAAAAAATCCACGAAAGCCCTGTTGCAACACCCGAGAGGCCCAAAAAGATCAGGTTATTTTTGCTCAGTGTTTTAAGCTGCGAAATTTCACCGGTGGCCAGCACGATACCCCAGGCAATGAAAAGAATAACAATGGTGCGGATCGCCGTTGCCAGATTTCCATTGACGCCTTTGATCCCGATTTTAGCAAGGATTGCAGTAGCTGCGGCGAAAAAAGCAGATAAGATTGCATAATATTTCCACATATTAAAGATTTTAGGTTAAAGCAATTTAAGGAGTAAAAAGGAATTTAACCATTAATTCAGTAGTAAAATTGTATTGAATCGCATAGTTATTGTGAGGCAATTAGGAAGTACAAAAACATTTGTAAGCACAAAGTATAATTATGTGCACTACAGATTTTCTCCAGAATTGAGTTTTATCATTGCGCCGGATTAATTTAATCTAGATGGATAAAAAAGCCGATCAGTTATTAACCAAGGTAAAATTATTTGTTGAAGACCAGTTGAAGAACAGGCTTTCGCAAAGAATGTATTTCCATAATCTTGAGCATACCTTACTGGTGGTTGAAGGTGTACAGTTAATAAGCCGCCACATGGGACTTTCAAAATCCGACCGTTTGGTGGTGATTCTTGCGGCGTTTTTGCACGATCTTGGCTATACCGAAAAATACGTCGGGCACGAAGAAGCCAGCGCAGAGATTGCTGCAGAATTTCTTTTAGAAAATGGCTTTGCGAGAGAAAGAACAGAACTGGTGCGCGGATGCATTATGGCTACCCGGTTTCCACAATACCCCAAAAACGAACTGGAAATGGTTATTTGTGATGCAGATTTCTACCATTTTTCGCTAAATGATTATCAGGACTATGCCGATAGACTAAAACGTGAATGGGAAGAAAACCTCGGATTGGTTTATACCGATCTGGCATGGGATACATTGAACCTGGAAATGCTCAGTCGGCATGAGTATTTTACTGCTTATGGCAAAAAGATATTACAGGAAAAGAAAATGCTGAACATAAAAAAACTGATAGGCCGGATTGGTTAATATATAATTGTTGAAAATACGGATTTGTACCCATCGCTGGTTAGCTTCACTTTAAATCCCGGCATAATTTAATAATTTACACCATGAAAATTTTGATCATCGAAGATGAACAGGCACTCTATGAGAGTATCCTTGCCTATTTTACAGGCGAGGGCAACATCTGTGAGCTTGCAACCGACTTCGTTACAGCATCCGAAAAGATAGCACTATATCATTACGATTGTATTTTGTTAGACCTCGGGCTGCCGGACGGAGAAGGGCTGGAGCTGTTGACCCGATTGAAAAGCATGAACAAAAAAGACGGCGTACTGATTATTTCGGCAAGGCATTCGCTTGATGACCGTTTGGCCGGGCTTGATCTTGGTGCAGATGATTACCTGGTAAAGCCATTCCACCTATCGGAGCTAAAAGCAAGGGTAAGTGCGATTGTGAGGAGAAAAAACTTTGAAGGAACCAACCTGATTATTTTTGATGAGATCAAGGTTGATGTTGCCGCGATGAAAACTACCGTAAATGAACATCCTGTTGTATTGACTAAAAAAGAGTTCGATCTATTAGTGTATTTCCTGTCCAACAAGAATAAGGTGGTAACCAAAAACGCAATGGCCGAACATCTTTGGGGCGATGAAATGGATCTTTCAAATGATTTTGACTTCATTTATACTCACGTTAAAAATTTAAAAAAGAAGCTCAGCGAGGCTGGTTCAAAAGACCATCTGCGCTCTGTTTATGGTATCGGCTATAAATTCAGCAGCCAATGAAACTCTCCACCCGTTACAACAGGGTAAACATCATCACCTCCATCATCGTGCTGATTATTACCGGGATTATCTATTACCTGGTTATCCACCTCATTCTGACAAACAAACTTGATAAAGACCTTGCCGTTGAAGAAAACGAGATCAGGCAATATACCCACACCTACAAAAAACTTCCACTGCCAGCAACCTACCTCGATCAGCAGATTTCTTACAGCAGCCCAAAGGGCGACACCACGGATGTACGCGAATTCAGTTATACCACTTACTTAAATCCTAAAGAGAAAGAACAGGAGCCGGGTAGAAGTCTGGTAACCACCGTTAACCTTAATGGAAAAACAATAGTGGTTACCATAACGAAATCGCGTGTTGAATCGGAAGACCTCGTAAGGATTATCCTGTTGATCACCCTGGGCATTACCATGTTACTGCTCTTTTCGCTATTGCTGATTAACCGTTTTGTACTAAACAGGCTTTGGAAACCCTTTTATGTAGTGCTTAACCGGATGAAGGCTTTTGAGGTAACCCGCATGGATAACATCAAAGAAGAGCCCACGCGGATTGATGAGTTTAACGAACTTAATAAATCGGTAAATGCAATGGCCGAGAAAGTAAAGCAGGATTATAAAGAACTGAAAAGTTTTACCGATAATGCTTCGCACGAAATGATGACACCTTTGGCTGTGATCAATTCCAAGCTCGATTCGCTCCTGCAAACAGAGTCTTTTACCGAACAACAGGGTGCATTACTGGAAGATATCTATCAAGCCACAGGTAGACTTTCGAGGTTACATCAATCGCTTTTGCTGTTGGCCAAGATCGAAAACAACCTGATATCGGATACCGAGGAAATAGACTTAAAAGAAATGATCGAAGCAAAAATCCGTCAGTTTCAGGAACTTTTTGGACGGGACGGATTAAATGTAGAAATAAAACTATCGGAACGGAAAGTAACCATGAGCCGCTATCTGGCAGATATCCTTTTAAACAACCTTTTCAGCAATGCCGTAAGGCATAATATAAACGATGGCAGGATATCGCTTGAATTGACCAGTGAAAAACTTACCATTTCAAATACCGGAAAAACCTTAAATATCCATAACCGCATGTTCGACCGTTTTTCAAAATCGACAGAATCTGAGGGAATGGGATTGGGGCTGGCCATCAGCAAACAGATCTGTAACCTTTACGGATTCAATATTGAATACAGTCATATCGAAAACATGCATTTTTTTTCAATTTATTTAGGCTAAGGCAGATAACTACAGAATTCCTACAAAGTTGCCGAATAGTTTTGATTAAAAATTAAAACTATGAAACAGATTTTAGTAATTATATTGCTAGTGGGAGGAACAGTTTTCTCATCACAGGCCCAAAAAATCAATGCTCTGAAAGTACCTGCTGCCGTTAGTGCTGCTTTTAAAAAATCACACCCTGCTGCTAACGTAAAATGGGAAATGGAGCAGGCTAATTATGAGGCTGGTTTTATCCTCAATGGAAAAGAGACTTCTGAAGTTTATACACCGGGCGGTACTCTGCTGGAAACAGAAAGCACAATCAAACCTTCAGAACTGCCGGTAACCGTACTTGCCAAACTAAAAGGCAAGAAGATTGCCGAAGCCGCAAAAATTACAAAAGCCGATGGAACAATACATTATGAGGCTGAGGTAAAAGGTAAAGATCTTTTGTTCGATGTAAACGGGAATACCGTTAAAAACTAGATCATGTGCAGAATACGTCTTTCTATCTTACTTTTTATCACTACAATATCTATTTGTTCTGCACAGGTTATCGATTCTACTGCAATCCTTCCGGCCGATACGGCAGGAAGATGGTATGCCGGAAATCCTGTGCCGAAGATGAAATTCAGGCCAATTACCTTTATTGCACCTGCAGTATTGATCGGTTATGGTTTTGCTGCGGTTTACGACCATGGTGCACTCAAACAGCTTGATGTGAGCACCAAGGCTGAATTACAGGAAGATCACCCGCTTTTCGCCGCCCATGTAGATGATTATTTACAGTTAGCCCCAGCCGCTGCGGTTTATGCACTTAACCTATCGGGGGTAAAAGGAAAACACAATCTGTTCGATGCCTCCATGTTATATGTTACCTCTGCTGCCATTATGGGCGTTTCTACCCATTTTGTAAAGCAGGGTGTGGGCAGAATGCGGCCTGACGGATCGGGTACAAATTCTTTTCCCTCAGGGCATACGGCCTCAGCTTTTATGGCAGCAGAATTTCTCCATCAGGAATATAAGGATGTAGATCCATGGATCGGTTACGCAGGATATTTTGTGGCCACGGCCACAGGAACACTAAGGATGTACAACAATAAACATTGGTTTAGCGATGTGGTGGCCGGTGCCGGTTTCGGTATTGCTTCCACAAAAATCGCTTACCTGATTTATCCCTATATGAAAGGCCTGTTCACCACAAAGAAAGAAGGCAATTTCACTTTAATGCCCTTCCATCAACCTGGTAGCACCGGACTGATGCTTTCGGGAAGGTTCTAAGTGTATAGCCGGGGGGCACAACCTTAATCATGTATGTTTTCTGCCAATTAAATCACCATAAACTCCCTGTCGGCAGAAATTACAGCGAACCGTATATGCTGTATCAAACCCAAATGGGGGTTTAAGGTAAATATATTGTGAGGAACGCTTAGGCATGTATACTTGGGAGTATCACTGTCATTTTACCTATCCATGACACTTCCACAGGTTTGATGTGCTAAACTTTAACATTTTGACCAAACCACTTTAAATTATACTCCTATCTTTGTGACAGAAATGTTTAAAAGGTCTTTAGTCATATTATTGTTGGTAGCGCTTATCGGATCAAATTTTGCCGTTTACTTGGTTTACGCCGGATTTGAAGTGAATAAAAAGGAGATTGCTGCCAAATTGTGTGAAAATAAGAACAGGCCCTGGATGCACTGCAATGGCAAGTGTTATCTAATGAAGAAACTAAAACAGGCAGAGGAAAAAGAAAAAAAACAGGACCGCCAAAATCAGCGTAGTGCCTATCCTCTGGGTCTTCCAACTCAACCAATTTTTTTATCTCTTATTTTTCCCAAAAATATTGTTAATTATCACCCTCTTAGGATTGATCGGCCTATTAGCTGTACTTACACTATATTCCAACCACCAAAGTGGAACTGCTAAATACCGATAAGTTGTAGTCTGTCTAAACTTATCCGGGTATTGTCCACTCCATGGGTACTCTTTCTACTTCCGGGAAGATAAACCGCTATTTTTTGGACGATACCAAAATAATTTTGTGTATAGCTTATTTTATGACTTCTCAAAATGAGATCTTTGGTTATTTGTCCTGCAATTTTATTGGTAACAGTCTTTGTTTTTTCCTGTAAAAATCAGGAAAACTATAGGGAAATCCGATCAAAAGTGGTCAGTGTTCATGACAAGGTAATGCGGGATGCAGATCTGGCTCATGGACTGTACAAGTCCCTGGATTCGGTATATAGAAATATCGGTGATAAGGATACTGTTAAGGTCCTGTCCATAATGGTAAATATCGAGAAGGCGAACCATGAGATGGAGGAATGGATGGAGCACTTTGAACCTGATGTATCAGGCAAGGATGCAGCTGAATCTGTTCGGTATTTTAAAACTGAGCTGGATAAGATCTATAAAATTGACCGTCGCTATAAAAGGGTAATGGTCGATGCTGATCATTATCTGGACAGCCGATATCGCCGGAGATAGTCGAAGCAATAAACACAACAATTATTAATTAATCTTTTACTGGTCAGGGCCTAATGTTCTTTGCTGTGCTTTTTGCATAGCGCGTAAAGCATATTGTAAAAGATTTGCGCGGGATGTACGAGCTTTCCTACAAAATTGCGTTAAAAAAAATATTATAAAAACGCTAGCGGCCCTGTTTACCTAAACGACCCTAAAAGATCTTGTATAAAACAAGCAAGAGATAAATTGGCGACCTGCCGGATTAGAAAGATGATACTCTTTTGTTGATGCGCAGTTTACAGCCATAAAAAGAATTTAAATGAAAAACATACTATTAACGGGCCTTTGTTTACTTATGTTTTCGGCCGGAGTTTTGGCCCAGGATAAAACGAAACCCCAAAAGGATCTGGTTAAAATCACAGGAGATACCTCGGCAAAGAAACTGAACGAGGTAAAAATAAGTTCCCGCTATTACCGCAGGTATAACCTGAACAAATCTTCAGCTGCTTTGAAACTTAATACGCCACTGCTCCAGCTTCCACAGAATATTCAGGAGATTGATCAGAGTATTATTGCCGACCAGCAATCTATCAATGTTAACGAAAGCGTAACGCGGAATGTTAGTGGTACCATTCGTAACAACAATGCAGACATGTATAACGCTTCTGTTTTTATGCGTGGAGCGCAGATAACCCCGATGCGCAATGGGCTGGATCTTTCGATGATTTACGCTGGCCCCAGCGCCGAGGATGCCGCCATTATCGGCCGTGTAGAATTTATAAAAGGCCCCTCAAGTTATATCAATGGGCTTTTTGACCCGGCGGGTTCTTACAATGTGCTCACTAAACAGCCTATGGGGAGCAATACCAATCAGATTAGCTTCACAACGGGGAGTTTTAACCTTTATAGGGTTACGGCAGATCTGGACGGCAATCTGGATAGAACCGATAAATGGCAGTACCGGCTAAATGCTGCCGGGCAAAAGTCTGAATCGTTCCAGAAGTATAATTTCAACGATAAACTTGTGGTGGATCCGGTAATCAGATATAATATAAATGATCACTCCTATGTTTCTGCAGAGTATCTATTCCAGACCCAGCGCTTTCAACAGTATTTTTCGACAGTATTTGCGCCCGATGGATTTGTGAGCTTGCCCAGTGACTTTACCATAAACGACCCCAATAAGGCACCATTTAAATCTGTTGAGCACAACGGTTTTTTAAGTTATCATAATTCGTTTAGCCAAAACTGGCACCTTACAATAAATGCCGCATATGCACGTGACCACCTGGAAGGAACTTATTTCTTTGTTTCACGCTACAATGCGGCCCAGCCTAATCTGATCATGCGCAGGGCAACCTATGAGCGTTTGAATACAGATGCGCTTGCAATCCAGCCCTATATCAACGGCGAATTTAATACAGGTGCGGTCCGCCACCAGTTTTTGGGTGGTATCGACATCAACCGTAAAAGGTTTATTTCCTATTCCGGATCAGGTGATCCCACAGCCAACCAGACCCTTTATCCACTGGATGCTTATCATCCTGTATATGGCATTGACTTTGATGCCAACGTTAGAACGGGCGCATTATCAGAGATCGCGACTGATCAGCAGTCCATCTCGTATCAGGCTGCGTATGTACAGGATGAACTTGCAATGTTTGAAAATAGGTTGCGCGTGACAGTAGCCGCCAGACTGACCTTTAGTGAGACAGGCGTTCAAAAGAGCCCTACCAAAACCAGTTTGGGCGAGACCAAAAATACAGCTTTTACGCCAAAGTTGGGATTGAGCTATTCGCTGATGCCGGATTTTTCCGTATACGCACTTTTTGATCAGACCTTTACGCCACAAAGCGGAATTAATACCACAAATGGTGAGGCATTTAAGCCCCTAAAGGGCGAAAACATAGAGGCTGGGCTTAAGAAAGACTGGATGGATGGGAAATGGAATACCACAATCTCGGTTTACAGAATTATCAGGGATAATGTAAAGGTAAGCGATCCTTCCACCAATATCCAGACTCAGTTGGGGCAGACCCTTTCCAAGGGGATCGAGTTTGATCTGAAAGGAGAAATTTTAAAAGGCCTCAATACGGTAATCAACTATGCCTACACAGATAGCCATATTTCCAGGGATGCCAATGTGGCCCGGATAGGATTGGTTACACCTTTTCGGGTTAAACATATTCAGAACACCTGGTTGAATTATCTTTTGCCATTTCATCAAATAAAGGGTTTAACGGTATCAGCTGGATATCAGTTGCAGGTAGGGAGAGCTGGCCGATACGAACTTCAAAAGCTGGAGCTTGCACCTGTTTTTCGTGTGGATGGCGGAATTGGCTGGTCGAATGCCCGCTTTTCTGTAAATGGAATTGTGAATAATATATTCAACAGGTTTAATTACGGAAGTGCATGGATTACGCCGTCATCTGCTACAATTGGTACCTATGCCTATGTTCCCTACCCACCACGTGAGTTCAGGTTAAACGTAGGCTATAAATTTTAATTGGCGATGGTGATGGACTGGAAAAAACGATTGACCAAATTATCTTTCAAGATTCACGGCTGGGCAGGACTTGCTGCCGGTATATTTTTTCTGCTTTATGGACTTAGCGGCTCGTTGCTCGTTTTCAGGCATGAGCTTGACCGGTACTTTAATCCTGAACTGCATAACCTTGTTCCGGCAGAGAAAAAAGTTCCCGCAGATGAAATTTACCGTTTGGTATTACATACGCATCCAAACCTTAAAAAACTGGTTCTGCACGATTTTCCCAGGGACAGGTATGATAGTTATGAGTTTATGCTTTATAAGCGGCAACAAAATCTGAGGGATAACTACCTTTATTTCGTTTTTGTAAATCCATATAACGGGAAAATACTCAGAGAAGGGGGCTATCAAGAGATGGCTCCCTCTTTTCTGCGCTGGATCTATACCTTTCATTACTCTCTGCAACTGGGTATACCGGGTATGTTTCTTACCGCTATTATTGGCCTGGTGATGCTATTGTCATTGATCACTGGGGTTGTTGTTTATCGAAAGCATTTTTGGCAGGCCCTTCGGTTTAGGGCAGGTCTTAACTTTAAAAGCTGGAGGACCGGACTTTCCTCCCTGCACCGCATTATCGGAGTTTGGGCACTGCTCTTCAATATTATTCTTTTTTTTACCGGCTTTTGGATGTTGAGGGAATACTTTAAGCCATCGATGTGGGTTTTGCCCAAACAGCAGGCAAACTACGAAGTTCCTGCCAATATCGATCGCCTGGTCACCCTGGCCTGTAAAAGTATTCCAGGTTTTCAGCCAATTGCTGTTAACATTCCTACCGTAAAGGGTGTAGACATATTAATTAAGGGAAAGATGCCTCAAACTAGCAATTTATTGCTTCAGGGCAAGGCCAGCAGTATTGCTTTTGATTCCGGTACGGGAACAATTAAACACTATACAATCATTGATGAACAGGGGCTGGAAGAACGGTTTGAATATATGGCCTATCAACTTCATGTAGGTGCATTTGGCGGTGATGTTTTGAAGTGGGTTTATGTGGTCTTTGGACTAACTCCCGGCTTTCTTTCCATCAGCGGTGCTTTATTGTGGTTAAAAAGAAAAAAGAGATAACAACCGTTCATGGTCACCTGATTGTTTCGCCCTATGGACATTTTAGCTTTAGGGACGAGGAGATGATGTAAAGTATTTATATGTTTAAGCCTGTCAATCTCGCTGTTCAGAGATTGACAGACCTTTTTTGTATTTGTTTGTACAATCGTAGCTGTAGGCATCATTGCTGTTGTTGGCATATTCCCTGCATAGCTTTTTATATATGCACTTCGCGAGCTCATCAAAAAAGCCCCCATCTTACTTTTACTGAAAACGGGCTGACCGTTAAAGACCGTGATTTTTACAACTGGGAAAACATAGAGGGCTTTGCATTTAGCATAGAAGAAGTTGGACGTGATAATGCCGGGAGCATATATAAAAATTACATCACCCTATCGTTAAAGGACGGCACTTCTGCAAAAATTCCGGTATCCAATCTGGACAGGAAGGCAGATGAAATCCTGTATTTACTTAATGAACATAAGTGGGAATCAGATGATGCAGAAATGCATTCCAAACAATAAAGTTTTAAACCGTGGTTAGTGGCATTGAATAACAACAGGAACTTGGAGAAAAAAGGGAAAGAAACTATGATAGACCCGATGATCTTAATTCTGGCATTTATGCTTTAAATTGTATGGCTAGGTTTGCCTGATTGGTTGTTTTTTTAAGAAAACATTTTTTAAAATATTCGGTTTCTATCAAAAATCGGTTACGGTAAACATCAACCCTTTTTGTTGTCATCTGTTACAACCATCTGTAGAAACGGTGTGTCCAAAACATTGATTCTTTTGCCGTTCGCGCCAAGCTTTCCTGTTTTGGTGAATTCTGTGAAAACCTTAAAAAGGGTTTCGTAGGTAGTTCCCGAATAGGAGGCGATGTCCTGACGTGAGATATTAAGATCTATCGCTCCATTGGCATCAGCCCCAAATTGTGCCTTTAGGGAAAGCAGGGCATTGGCGATCCTTGCCTTTACCGACATATGAGCGAGATTGCGCATCCGTTCGTGCGACTCCTGGAGCTCGGAAGCAAAAAAATCCATCATCTGATAGGTAAGTCCGGGATTTACCGTCAAACAAGACCTGAAAAACTCAAGATCGATAAAGCAGACACTTGCCTGTTCAAGTGCTGTGGCCGAAACAGGGTAAACAGGATTTTTTCCCAGTCCGAGGTGTCCTATCACATCGCCCGGTTTTGCAAACCTTATAATGAGTTCCTTTTCATTGTCCCACTTTTTATGGACTTTGACTGTTCCCGAAAAAACGAAAAAAATGCCGCTTACAGCTTCTGCTTCCGTAAATAACTGGTCGCCCTTTTTTAACTGGAAATTCTTTTTCCTCTGTGACACCGCGGGAAGCCAATCCGGTATCACACGGCTGCATAGAAAACAGCTTTTTACATCGCACAGGTTATTGCATTCTTTCATTAAACAGATATTTCACAGGCAAAAATACAACTTATATTTAATTGCAAAGATGATTTGACTAATATTGTTTAAAAAATATTATTTTCAGTATTCAATTGTATTATACGCTTTTTTATATTGTTTAAAATATATTTAATTTTTATTTGTGTTTTTTTTATTTTACTTTTGGTGCATTCTAAGAGTAAAATGAACAGTAGAAAAAATATAATCCCGATATCGCCATCGCTTGGCGTTTTTGGAAGGTTTAAAATGGGCAGGAACAAAGAGAAAAGTTCGAAAGAGCGTCTTTTGTTTATTTCTATATTGTCTGTAGGGGTTGCTATAGTAATTTCCCTAATCGCAAAGGTTCTGGTGTCACTGATCAACCTGGTTACAAACATATCTTTCTATCAGCAGTTTGGATTTGATTTCCATAGTCCTGCAAGCAATCATTTGGGTTTATGGGTAATTGTTGTGCCTGTAATAGGCTCGGTTATAGTTGGGCTGATGGCCCTTTATGGTTCCAAAGCGATCAGGGGGCATGGGATTCCGGAAGCAATGGAGCAGGTTTTGACCAATCAGAGCAGGATAAAGCCTGCGATTGCAATTTTAAAACCTGTTTCTTCTGCCATTGCGATAGGTACAGGTGGCCCTTTCGGTGCTGAAGGACCTATTATTGCAACTGGTGGTGCCTTAGGTTCAACCCTGGGACAGCTATTTACGGTGAGTTCCAATGAACGTAAAATTATCCTTGCAGCTGGGGCTACAGCCGGAATGTCCGCTATATTCGGTACTCCATTGGCGGCAGTCTTTCTCGCAATAGAACTGTTGCTGTTTGAGTTTTCCGCCAGATCTATCATTCCCGTAGCCCTTGCGTGTATTACCGGCGCAGCCGGACATCATCTTCTTTTTGAAGCAGGCCCCGTATTTCCCATGCCGGCACTTTTGGTACCCTCGAATGCCGCATTGGGCATATATAGTTTTATTGGGATCCTCGTCGGTTTTGCATCACTCGGGCTGACCAAAATTGTGTATTTTATTGAAGATGCTTTTGAGAAAATCCCGGTCCACTGGATGTGGTGGCCCGCTATCGGGGGGCTGGCAGTCGGTACGGTCGGTTACTTTGCACCGCGAACACTCGGAGTGGGCTATGATAATATTATCTCGCTGCTAAGCGGACAGCTTTCCATTTCGGTCATCCTTTCATTATGCCTGTTTAAATTTATTTCATGGGCCATAGCTCTTGGCAGTGGGACTTCGGGCGGAACGCTTGCACCTTTGATGACCATTGGTGGGGCAAGCGGCGCTGCTTTGGGGTATCTATTGCATAACTTATTTCCCGGTCTGGATATCAGCATACCGATGTCGGCACTGGTTGGGATGTCGGCAATGTTTGCAGGTGCTTCCAGGGCATATCTGACAAGCATCCTTTTTGCGTTGGAGTCTACCCACCAGATCAACGGACTTCTTCCGCTTCTGGGGGCCTGTTCTGGGGCCTATCTCATTTCGGTGTTTTTTATGAAAAATACGATCATGACCGAAAAAATTGCTCGCAGGGGTGTGCATACACCTGATAGTTATGAACCCGATCTGTTGTTGAAACTCCGTGTCTCAGAGGTCATGGACCGGAATCCTGTCTTTATAAGCCCGTATAATACCATTGCCGAAGTGAGAAGGTATTTTGGAGAAAATCCTCCTATGGAAAATCAGTATGCCGTGAAGGAACCAACCGGAGACTGCCTGGGTGTTGTTTCAATATTGGATCTTTTTCAGCCTTCGGCAGATACCGAAAAAGAAATACTGTCAATAATAAAGCCTGTAAATGCCCATATTAAAAATAACGACCCTTTGAAAAAGGCATTAGCTATTATGTCCCAAAACCAGCATGACTTTTTGATGGTGTTCAATAGCAGGGAAGGAGGGGCTTTTGAAGGTCTGTTAAGTTATAGGGACGTTGTTAAGGCGTATCATGTCAATCACGAAAGTGAAAGCAGGACCGGGAGAAACCTATCGCTGGACAGGCAGGCAAAGAAAATTATTGTCAGGGGCAAAAGGATGATGGCCGATAGGAGGCCTTAACACATTTTCTGTTATTAAAATTTATTATCATGAAAAAAGCAAGTTATTGTATGATGGTTGCTGGCATAATTGTGCTGGTTGTCGCCTTTTTAACCACAGGCCATCTCAATTCGGTGAACGCGGCAGATTCACATCCATGGACAATCAATATCAATGGGATGCATTCATTTGCATGGCCGGAATTTTGTGGCGGACTGTTGATTGCACTTGGAGGAATTTTCAACATTGCTACCTGGCATCAAAAAAAATACCGGGTGGGATGATGATGCCTTCTCATTTTTATTATCGGGCAGGTGATCGTGGGAAAGGGTACAATCGTACCATTGGCTTTCCGGAAAATATAGGTCAGCCCGCTATATTAAAGTAATCAGCACATTTTAATGGAAGAGAACGATATCGATGAAGTGATAGAGCGCTTAAAAGCAAAAGGATATACACTTACATTCAACCCGGAAGATTCAAATGCTGCCTCTTGGGGAGTATCCGATCCATGGCCCTCTGGTATTGGGTTTGATATTGATGAGATAGTCCCGTGCAGGGGTTCAGATGGCGAGCCGCTCAGGATTTTTGCGGTGACCACTAAGCCTTTCGGTTTAAAGGGGATCTGGATATTGTCTGGTGAGGGGCAGAGATACTGGACGGTTGAGGAAATCATGAAGGGATTTGCAAAGGTTCTCAGGGCGGTTTTTCTTTTTATGTTTAAAAGACAAAACAAGCTTCCATAAGCGAAAATTCGTAGTTAAAAGCAGTTATCCGAGGGCATCGCTCTTCTCCCGGTACGGAAATGTTAAATCTGGCTGGTTCTTTTTCGCTTTCCTGCATAAATGTTTAGTTTTGGGGCTGGAATACGGTTTCCTAAAATAATATAATTAAATAGCCGGGGCCATTTGGCCCTTTAAAAAACAGTTATGGACAAATTCAAACAGGTAAAGGAAGTGATCGCTTCGGTTGAAGCTGATGTAGCAAAATTTTATGATGGTGGAAACGCTGCAGCCGGTACACGTGTACGCAAAGGTATGCAGGACCTTAAAAACCTTGCTCAGGAGATCAGGGCTGAGGTTACAGAGAAAAAGAACAGCGCAAAATAAACAGGAGACTGTTTTGGGATATAAGGCCACTGGTATAGACCGGTGGCTTTTTTGTAGGTGGATTTTTATATTCATCATATACGGCAAGAGAGCCAGGCAACTGTATATGTTTTCTGRTTATGCCAGCTTGATTTAATTTTGATGTTAACTTTTTATATTGTCTGGGCAACTGCCGGGCTATCCGCTCATACGCCTGCAAGCCTTAAGCAGGGGCCGGTATCCGCTGCTATCCCTGTTGCAAAAAAAAAACATTTAATGGTATCGAAAAAGATGTTTTTTTATATGATCCCAATAAATTGCTCTAAATTAAGAAGATTGCTCCCTAAAAATCATTTTTTGGAACTGGAAGATATAACTTCTTTAATAGGAGTTTTGTAATCATACGTTAATTTCTATTTTTGCGTAGCAAGCCTTTTGGTCTGCACTTTTTATCTAAAATAGCGCTATCGGGATTGATGCGCTTTTTTTATGAACCGGTCCTGCTTTGGACCGAAAGGGCGTCGAACCTAGTGGTGTAATTATTTAGAAATCATTTTTTTTGAATACTCCTCCATGGTTTTAGTACCGAAAACTCACCTCTTTTTTTTACTGCTGTCATTTAACGGTGTAGATAACATCCATTTTTAATAAGAGATTACGCATTTTGCAGCATTTCTAAAATTAGTGATTGAGAATTTAATACTAGTGATTATTAACGGTGAATGCGAAGCAAACAAAAAGCCTCTCTCAGTAGCAAAAACTCGTGTATGTGATTTTTTTAATTTAAATTTATCTAAAGTCTTAGCAATTACTTTATTAATAATATGTATGAAAGCTGATTTTTTTAAAGCACGTAAACTGTTTGACTTTTTCCCTCATACTTACGACATCGGTAATCTTTTCGGTCCGTGGAGACGAAATGCCGATAGCCACTTTCTATTAAAATTTTATAGATTAGAAATCGAAAAGTATGGAGAATATTACGCTTACCACCTCAAACATACATTAGAAAATAACATTGCCGCTGAAGAAGAATTTTTCAAAGAGTTGTGGGAACTCATAGAAACCAGAATCAAACACTTTCGGAACAAGAATCCTCATGGCAGTGACCACGAGCAAAATTCAATTAGAATTGAGAAATTAAAACAATTTCAAAAGTTTTTAATAGGAATCGATAGATGGAATGCCAGGCCAGCACCGCTTGTTATTGAAGAAAAAAACCAGATTATTCAGCAATATATCAATGAGATTGAGAAATTAAAGCAAAAGATAGTTGAACTAACTCAGTATGAAGTGAAGCAAAAAATCAGCATTGAAGATGATCATCTGCCAACTTTGATCGATCTTTTTCAGCAGATGCGCAATCTGAGACTGCCGTCTGATAGACTTCTGCTCAGGTGCGACCACAAAATAACATACGCAAAAATGATCGCGAAATATTTTAGCCACGGTGAAAAGGATATTCCGTTAGAAACCGCTAGAAACTATTTCGTAGAAAAAGAGGGGGATATCCCATCGAAAGGAACTTCTATTTATCCAGATCAACAGCTATTTGAGATAATAGGAAAAAAATAGAGGAAACCAGTCTCCTGTATATATTTTAAACATGACCAGAGCAGTGCACTGGTCATTGTATTGCCTCTTCTCCTTCAGATCTTTGCTAAAGATTAATTAAAAAAGAGGCCATTTATGCAGTTAGAAATCTTAACGGAAGCAGATCTTCAGAAGTTCAAAACAGAGCTTTTCGATGAACTCAAAAAAATGAATGTTGGTGGATCGACCATTTCTGATCAGAGAAAATGGTTGCGTAGTGCGGAGGTCCGGCAACTATTGAACATCTCTCCAGGTACGCTCCAAAATCTCCGTGTCAATGGAACTCTGCCGTTCAAAAAGGTTGGAAGCATATTCTATTATGCTTATGCCGACATCACAAAACTGATGGGACAAGGGGGAGACATATGATCGATACTTCTAAGATCCAACGCGATTTTCTAAAATTAGCTGGAACCAAAAGAAATATCCTGCCAAGCCACATCAGTCTTTTTACAGCTTTGGTAATATGCTGTCAAATGCAAGGTCATAAAGTTTCTTTTAGGGTAACCCGAAGGGAACTGATGAGGTTGTCTGCAATCCGTTCTTTTAACACTTATCATAAGTGCTTAAAGCAGCTAGTCGAGCAAGGCTGGATCGATTACAGGCCAAGCTATAATACAGCTATTGCCAGTCAGGTTAGTTTTAACCCAGCTCCGCTGGCATAGTTAACAATTTAGCGAAATAGTTGTACCGCCATCATGACAACTGGGATCGGATATTTTTCATCTTGTGTTCATGGCTCTATTTTTCTATGAGGCGGTGGAAAGGTTGTACGCCATGCAGAAAGGTCCTTTTTCGTTTTCAGAAAAAGGAGCGAGCCGAGGTTGGGCAGAGCCCTACCTTTCTCGCCCCAAGCTATCGCTATTGGGGTTTCAAGCACCCTCCAGGGGTGCTTTGATCTCAATAAGACGCAATAAGTTAGGTTTTCGGCACCCTCGCGAGAGTGCAATATAGTTGGATATATAGAGATCTGATAAACAAGATAGCCATACACATAGCTATTTATATATTGAGATATATACCATTAATATTCTTTTAAAAACAAAAAATGGATGAAGAATGAAGTATTAAGATCGATTAAATATTCAGAGGCGGAAGGTATTAAGTTAGATAAGATAGCCCTAAAACTGGGGAGATCAAAGCGACTGGTTTTCCTTCAGATGACGGAGTATTTCTACAGGACGAAAAAAGACCCGCTGGACATCAATGATGATCTGCTAAAAACTACCATGGTCCGTAACCACAAAGACTATATCGGATTTATCAAGACCCAGGAAAATGATCTGCTTATTCCGACCAGGCGAGAGGTTGCGCAGTTGTCTGAAGCACAAAAAAGGTTGATCATAGGCTTTAACGGACTCTTAAAACAAAACGAAATGGTGCCCGTGTTGATGGAAAAACAGACCCAGTTTTTATATCAGCTTGAAAAAGACTATAAATTGATTTTTGCAAAGCTACAGGATAAGCAAAGCTTCAAGCAGCTCTTTCTGAATATCCTTGATGGATACGCTATTGCCAGGGACAATCTTCCTGCCATTGGATCAAAGAAAGATAAGTTGCAGTTGCTGGCTGCTACAAGGAACCAGATAATGTTATTGTAATATGTATATCAATATAACTGACAGCAAAACTGCGGACAATAAGGGCAGTAGTGGACAATTGGTGAACTATCTCGAAAAGGAAAATAGGTTAAATCCTATGCAAGAACCAGAAAGATGGTTCAATCATCAAGATCAGGTATATGAGCCGTATGAGGTTCGTACCGCCATTGATGGCAATATTGGGAAACTCGGAAAAGATGATGCTAAATTTTTCCTGATCAATATCAGTCCCAGCCAAAAAGAACTCAGGCACCTGAAGGAAAGCTATGGGGAGCAACAAATGCCCTTGAGACTGAAAGAATTTACTGTTAAGGTTATGGATGAATATGCAAGAAACTTCAACAGGGCGGGAGTTAACAGCAGCAGGGATCTGGTCTGGTTCGCGAAGGTGGAAAACCATAGATATTACACCCATAATGACAGAGAGGTGAAGCAGGGACTGAAAAAACGTGGAGAATTGAAGCAGGGAGACCAGCAGCATATACAGGTGATCGTAAGCAGAAAGGATCTTACCAATAAAATCAAATTAAGTCCGATGAATACCTCTCGGGGTAAGAATATCGAGCATTCAAAAAAAATGGGACAGTTTGACCGCCTGGCTTTCAAGCAGTGCGGAGAAACTCTTTTCGACCGGCAATTTAACTTCAATCGTGAACTAAGGGATGCCTTGGCCTATTCGAACATCAAGAGTAACGGTACAATTGAGCAAAGAAAACAGCTGGATACTTTAGATCAGGGAGTTAAACTTGATCAGTCACAAAAAGGGATCATTTTAGAACTCGCAGTTGATGTCTCAAAGGGGCTGTTCCAGACAAGTTCAGAAATGCTTGAAAAAATAGGCTCGACAGTTGGCAGTTTTCTTGACATCATGCTCGAACCTAATTATGGGCCTATAGTCCCTGCTAATACCCAGGAGCCCAAGCGCAAGAAGAAAAAAAGAGGACACAGCCAAGGGCAGTCCATCAGATAAGATTTTCGATATTAAAACCTTAAAATATGTTATCAGAAAAAGAACAGATCGCTAGCCTTTACCAAAGGCAGCGAACATTAGAGGAGAAACTGAAGATACTTGAAACCAAGGGCCTGGAGTATCCCATGTTAAAGGTACCAGACTATACATCTGATCTGCGTGAAGTGAAGAAAAGTGTAGATAGGTTTCTTAACAGCAGTCATCAAAAGAACATGGACGAAACTTTCCGTATGATCAAAGATCTCGTTTCAAGGATACCTTACACGATCCATGTGCAGAACCATCACCACTTTGCGAAACTGACCAGGCGTGTCATTATTGCGTTCACGGTTCTGGTGATCTGCTTAGTATTTACCGCCTGGCTCGCATACTATTTCTATAAACATTCAAACGTGTAACTTAAACTTGATAGCAAATGAAAAAATCAGTAAATTTGAGAGAACATGATTATCAGCCCCTGGCACTCAGCATCTATGTAGATGCGGTAGAAATACCACAAGGTGTCGTTGTTCTTCTGAGCGACTGGCCAAAGCTGAAATCTGCAGTAGACCCTAAAAGTCCTTTTTATAAACTTATGGACAAACTAACGTTTATCCCATTTCATGAGCGGTCCTTAACGGAAAAATCAGAATTTCTGGAGAGTAAATTGCGTGAGGTAGAAAAGGAGAACCTTGTAAGGGGATCGTTTAGGACTTATCAGAATGAGCTTTGCACAGCCCCTAATCTCTTCATAAATGAGTATGCCGATAGAACGGAACTGGTAAGTGTCGATGCCCGGTCTGGAAAAATTAGCCTTATAAAAACATTAAGTTAAATGAAGCCTTTACAGCTTTATGTTTTGAGCGGCCCCAATGGAGCCGGCAAATCGACCCTATCTGGTACATTTGTTTCACCTGGAACAGATATATTTGATGGGGATAAAGAAATGGCTATCCTAAAACACCAATACCCGACGACAGATAATGGTACACTGTACGAGGCTGCAAATGGGATTGTTTTCCAAAAAAGAAAGGATAATGCGATTGCGGGGAGAAAGGACTTTGCTTTTGAAACCAATTTTAGGACAGAGGGGGTAATGGATAGTGTTAGACATTATTTCTGCTGCCATTGAAAAACTGCCTGAGTGGGTATTGAAGATCCCTGAAGCTATAGAGCGAAAACATCAGATTGACCTTCAGAACCAGATTCAGAAAGAGCAGGATAGAAACCGCGATTTAGGGAATGAAAGAAATAAGGGACTGGGCAGATAAAGAGGCATACCATGGAAATTATAAAGTAATTTCAGATTAGATCTTTCTGTGTTTTAGTTGAATATAAAAACCCGGCACCATTTTGTTGTAGTTAAAGATCCCCACCACGCATTGCGGCCTGCGGAACCCCAATGCTCAAAACCCTAGCTGTTCCCGCTTCTCGCATATACGCAATAATTTCCTGGGTATCGTATTGTCATTGCCCCCAAGCGTAACGTTTAATAACTTTAGGTTTTTTTGCCAAAATTGAACATTTTATTTTTACTTAAAAATTCAAGGTGCCGCTATAGCACCTTGAATCCTTGGAAGAAATGACTTAAAGATCATCTGGTTTAAACCCAATTCGCTTTCTTGGGGGATTGGGATTTCCTTTATTCTCAAGCAATTCATCAAGGTAGCGAAATACAATTTCCATGTTTTTATCCTGATTGGTTAGCTTTTTCTTGATTTTTTCAAGCTCTATGCGGAACTCCATATTGTCAGAAAGCAATAGTCGCATTTTGGTGAAAATTCGCATGATCTGGATGTTTACATTAATGGCCTGGTTACTGGAAAGGATACCTGAAAGCATTGCCACACCTGCCTCCGTAAAAACATTTGGTGCCTGGCGCCTTCCTCCCCAGCTTGCTCTTCCATTTTGGAAGAGCAAGTTCTTGAATTCATCATCATTCAGCCTGAACATAAAATCCTCCGGAAACCTATTTATGTTCCTGGCTACTGCCTTATTCAAGTTTCCTGTTGTTACCATATAGAGTTCTGCCAGGTCTTCATCCAGCATAACCTTCTGCCCCCTGATAATGTAGATCCTGTTGAGAATTAGATCATCAGCTATATTGATCACATTACCCTTATCTTTCATGGCCAAGCGATTTGGTTCGTGCAATCTTATGGTTGAAGTTGATAGGCTCATAATTGCTCTCCGCTTTTAATTTGGCCATATCTGCCCCCACTTTGATGTCTAGGATCTTGGCATAATGCTGAGTAGTTCGGATATTGGTATGTCCGAGCATCTTGGATACGCTCTCTATCGGCACTCCCTTTAACATCGTAACGGTTGTTGCGAAAGTATGTCTGGCAATATGGAAAGTGATCTGTTTCTTGATTCCGCAAACATCTGAAATCTCCTTGAGGTAACTGTTCATCTTTTGGTTACTGCAGACCGGGAATATCATGCCTGTAATATTGCGGGTCATGTGGTCCTTGTAACGCTCAATCAATGATGTGGCCATTGGCAGTAATGGTATGCGCGAGGGCACATTGGTTTTCTGTCTTTTGATCGAAATCCATTTTTCACCGTCTATGCCTGGTACAATGTCTGTTTCTCTCAATTGCTTTACGTCGATGTAAGACAGTCCGGTAAAACAGCAGAAAAGAAATATATCCCTGACCTGTTCCAACCGCTCACTTAGCATGGGCTTACGGGCAATCCGGGCCATTTCCTCCTCATTCAGGCATATCCTCTCCACTGGCTTAACTTTGTTCTTATAATTCAAAAAAGGATTAAGTGACATCCATTCATTGGCAAGGCATATCCTGATGATCTTGCCGAAATTCTTCATGTATTTTACCGCGGAGTTGTTGTTGCATTTTCGGACGGAACGCAAATAAAAATCATACTCGGTTATAAACTCATGGTTTACCCTTTTAAGATCTATATCATTTACAGAATATTTCCACTGTAAAAAATCTTCAGTGTGTTTCAGGGAAGTGCGGTATCTTTGAGCCGTTCCCTTGGTATATTCGGTTCCCACCAGAATCTCCACTTTACGGTTATGCTCCTGGAATACCCCGATCAGTGTAGTCTGTTTCTCTTCTTTTCCCTGGAATCTGTCGCGGATGGCGTCCGCCGTAATCATTTCGTCTCGTTGGGTAAGCTGGCGGTGCGCCTCATAAACCTTCATTTGTAGGTCTGCTAAGTAGGCGTTCAAGGACTTTGAATCCTCTTTTTTTCCATTGGCCCGACCGGAGGCAACGATCCATTTCTCTGGTTCACAGGACCGTCCTGTCGTGATTTCGGATCTTTTACCATCAACGGTAATCCTCATGTAAATGGCTACAGGGCCATTCTGATAATTTTTTGACTTCTTCAAATAGAAGAGCAAGCTGAAATTGGTTTTCATAATGTCTCACATTAATGGTTAACAAATTTAGCTTTGAAGTGTCCAAAAGTCAAGATGTATACTCTCTGAACATGTTGATGTTCAGTGTCTTATATCAAATTCGGTGAGTCATTTCAATTTTTCATTTTACTCACCGAATYACTCACCAGAACTATGCGAATTTATGCATGTTTTGTGGGGTCCCGGAAATGAAAAAAGCCTGCTATCATACGATTTGCAGGCTTTTCTTGGTTTTTGAAACCATTTCAGCGGAGAGTGGGGGATTCGAACCCGCGGACCCTTTAACAAGTCAACAGTTTTCAAGACTGCCGCAATCGACCACTCTGCCAACTCTCCGCTGCAAAAGTACGAACTTGAAGCAAATCTGCAAATGATTTCGAATCAAATATTTGCATAAATATTTTAAGCGTTGCTAATCATTTAGTTAGCTCGCATAAAAACTTTCAAAAAAACAAATAAAGGGCCAATAATGGCCATTTTAGCTACAATTTCAGGCTTTAGGTTTAAACTAAAGCGCCTCTTTAGGATAAATTTTTTCCCGGTCTACCGATAAAACACCATTTCCCTCAATTGCAAAACAAACGAGTCCGATTAATACGGAGACCGAAAACCAAAATTCTGAATAGGGTTTAAAAATTCCACCAGAAATATTTACAAAGAATACTGCCCCGATCAATATTGGTAAATTAACCAGGCAGAATACACGGGTATGTGTGCCCAGGGTGATGGCTAAGCCCCCAATTAGGTGTAACATAATAATCAGGTGTGCCAGTAGGCTAATGCTCACAGCCGTGCCTAAGAAAGCGCCCCTCATTAAATTACTAAAGGCTGGCATATTGATGTAAAAATCAATACCCTTCCAAATTAAAATAAGGCCTAATAAGATTCTAAAATAGTCTAACCACTTTGGGTGATGGTGATCGCCCCAGATCTGGATTTTCTTAAGCATGTTCATAACTTCTATATTTTGGTTATGACAATTTACGGAAAAATTAAGAAAATAACAATGCTTAACTATTTGATTTTAAGGCTTTTTTTTATCCACAGTTTTACTGTTTACATAGTCGGTTGGYGACATGCCGAACTGTTTGGCAAAGTTTCTGCCAAAGTGCGATTGAGAGCTATAACCAACCATTTCTGAGATTTCGTAAATTTTCAGTACCCCTTCATTTAAAAGCTCGGCCGCTTTTTTTAGCCTTGCCAAATTAATCAGTTCATTGGGGCTAAGGTTAGAAATGGATTTAATTTTCCGGTATAAGGTTGGCCGGCTCATATTCATCTTTTCTGCCAGATGTTCGACGTCCAGGTCCTGATTGCTGATATTCTTGTTAATGGTATCCTGTAATTTTTCTAAAAACAGTTCGTCTGCCTTTGAATATGCAATACTTTTAAGGTGGAGCAGGGGAGAGCTCGCGAAATATGCTTTGATTTTGTTCCTGTTTTTAATCAGGCTAGAAATCTGTACCTGTAAAAACTCGGGAGAAAATGGCTTTTCCACATAGGCATCGGCACCCAGTTCTAAACCTTCAATTTTAGATTGCAATGAATTTTTTGCGGTAAGCAGGATAACGGGGATATGGCTGAATTCTAAGGTAGATTTTACTTTCGCACAAAATTCAAAACCGTCCATTTCGGGCATCATTACATCGCTAATGATGAGCTGAACAATTTGACGCTGTAATATTTCTAATGCTTCTATACCGTTTCTGGCCTGTAGTACATCGTATTTTTCTTCCAGATCATCTGAAATGAAATCAAGGATATCTTCATTATCATCAACCAGCAACACCACAGATCTTTCCATATCTTCAGTATCTTTTATGGTCAGCTTGCCTACAATTTCTTCCATTTTCCGTTCAGGTTAAATTCTATAAGTTGATGGATAGGCAATTCCAACACAAATATATTAAAATCATGGTCATTAAAATCTAAATAAAGCTCCCCGCTATGCAGTTGAGCAAGCGATTTTGAAATCGATAAACCTATTCCGGTTCCTGCCTTAATTTCTGTTTCTTTGCCCCTAAAAAAAGGTTCAAATATCTTGTCCTTAATTTCAATTGGGATGCGATGTCCATCGTTTTTTACCATCACAGCAAACTTATCGCCTTCCTGCAATGATAAGTTGATCTGTACCATGGTTTTTCCGTACTTAATGGCATTGTCTACCAAATTGCTGATCATTTTGTAAAAGGCCTCTACGTCGATATAGGCAAGGAGCTTTTTCTCAGGTAAATGAAGGTTATACTTCATCTCATGCTGTTCTGCAGCAGGTTGAAACTGAAGAAATACGTCTTTCAGGATTTCTGAAATATCGGCTTTTACGAAATTTAATGAAAATTCGCTGGTTTCGGTTTTTCTGAAATCCAGTAACTGATTGGTCAATTTGAGCAGCCTATCGGTGTTTCGCTCCATAATCCGTAAATTCTTTTCTATCGCGGGTACGGCATCAGCCTGTTTAATCAGTTTCTCCATCGGTCCGATAATCAGTGTAAGGGGTGTTCTGATTTCGTGGGCAACATTGGTAAAGAATTCGATTTTCGCCTGATACACTTCTTTTTGTTTTTCATGCTCAAAAACTTCCATCCGCCTGYTGTTTTTTAATGCGATTTTTCGGTGATAGCTTCGTACCAGAAAGAAGATAATTCCACCTGCCGCGATCAGATAAAACAGATACGCCACGGGGCTGAGGTAAAAAGGAGGACGGATTTTGATCAGTAACTTCGCATTTTTGGTGCTCCAGGTACTACTTCCTTCAACCAATGCTTTCACTTCAAAAATATAATTCCCAGGAGCAAGTTTTGTAAAATAAACCTTCCTGTTGGTTTTTAAATATTCCCAGTTTTTATAAAGCCCTGTCATTTTATAGGCATATTCCGTCATTTCGGGTGAGAGATAGCTTAATGCCGCAAAATCGATACTAAAAGAAGATTGGTTGTAGTTAAGTTCGATGGTATCGGCATAAACGATCGATTGATCAGAAACAGAATCTGCCCCATTTAAACCCATTTCTAAGCTGTTGATCTGAAATCCGGTTAAAAATACTGGAGTTTCGTATGATGTTGCTTTTAAGTTGGCCGGATTGAAGCTGACCAGCCCCTTTACGCTCCCAAAATAGGTTCGGCCATCCTCATCCTGATAGGCAGAACTGTAGTTGAACTGATCGGTAAGCAATCCGTTGGCTTTAGTATAGGTTTTGTTTAAACCCGTGGAGGGGTCAAAATGGATAAGGCCCCTGGTACTGCTAATCCAAAACTTATTTGCGGCATCTTCTTCAATGCGGAAAAGGTAATTACTGGGAAAACCATTTTTTATACCATAACGCTTAAACTGATGTGTTTTCTGATCAAACCTGCAAAGTCCACCACCGTCTGTGGTTACCCAAATCTGTTGTTTACTATCTTCAAAAACACTATTTACGGTGTTATGACTTAAACTTTTCGCATCTGTCGGGCTATTTCGGTAGTTCACATAGCCTGATTTGGATAAGTTAAACTGAAATAAACCATCATTAAAACTGCCCGCCCAGATATTGCCCTTGCTGTCTTCAATAATCGAATAGTAAAAAATAAAGGGAAGGCCGGCGATAGGCTCAAAATCATCGCGCTTGCGGTTATAGCGGTAAATCCCATTAATGGTCCCAACTAAAATTTCGCCAGACCGTGTTTTACAAAAAGTAACAATAAAGTTGGTGCGTAAGGCATTTCCAACACCTGCCTGGTAGTGTTTAATTACCTTTTCTGTTTTCAGGTCTAAAACATCCAGTCCATGTTCGAAAGTGCCAACCCAGAGCTTGTCACCATCAACCAATAAACCGTGGATATTGGAATAGGCAATGCTTCCGGGTTTTCCATCGGGCAAAAAGTGTTTAAATATTCCTGTTTTTACGTCAAGTTTGTTCAGCCCCGCAT
>NZ_JBFTQI010000002.1:0-27855 GCF_056398925.1 Pedobacter sp. 01T416_2 | reverse complement strand
GGGATAATGTAAAACAACTCCCCAAACCAGGTTCACTTTTTACTACTATTTCGCCACCATGCATTTTGACAAACTCTCTGGTGATAGAAAGGCCTATACCTGAACCCTGGTTAAGAATGGAAGAGGTAGTATCATTTTGGAAAAACCGTTCGAATATTTTTTCCTGTTTATCCTTTGGAATACCAATCCCCGAGTCCATCACTTTTAACTCCAGTGAAACCCTGCCATCCGCTGGTTTACCACCCAGTATTTGTAGCTCAACACCTACTGTCCCCCCTGTTGGTGTAAATTTAAATGAGTTCGAAAGTAAATTGAACAATATCCGCTCTATCTTATCCTGATCATATGATACGTATAAGTTTTCTATGGTGCTTTTAAAAGTAAGTTTGATCTGCTTCCGTTCTGCCAGATCGTAAAAAGAATCTGTTGCATCTTTAATGAAGGAAACAATTTCGCCATCGCTATTATTTAACCGTAGTTCCTGCTCTTCCATTTTACGGAAATCGAGCAGTTGGTTTACCAGGTTTAATAACCGCCTTGCATTTCTTTTTATCATGGCCAGCTGACCATACCTTTCCTTCTCTTTAGATTCGATCAAAAGTTTGTCTACGGGAGCCAGGATCAGGGAAATAGGCGTCCTGAACTCGTGACTCAGGTTGGTTAAAAATTTAATTTTTAACAGGTCAAGTTCCCGTAATCTTTCAGCCTCCTTACGGTCTTGCTCGCGTAATTGCCGCGCCTGGATTCTTTCCTGTACCAAAGCAAATTCCCGCCTTAATTTATTGATCCCCCTTCTCCTAATAAATAGCAACAGGCAACCAATGGCCAAAACATACAGGATATACGCCCATGTTGTGCGCCAGAAGGGAGGTAAAATGGTAATTTTCAATTGTGATTCGGCCAAGAGTACAGCGTCATTTTCATTAAAAGCCCTTACATGGAGTATATATTTGCCGGGATCAAGGTTTGTAAAAGTAGCTTTACGGCTTTCTGAAGGTACCGTAAGCCAACGTTTATCGAATCCTTCCAGACTGTATTTATAGATTACCTTTTGGGGATTAAAATAATTGAGCAGTGCAAACTGGACTGAAAAAATATTCTCTTTATAGCTAAGGCTTAAATTCTTAAGTTCTGTTATGGTTTCGGGCAAAATAACATGCCCGTTTATACTTTCACCAACGTCTACCTTATGGTAAAATACTTCTAAGTCAGTCATGACCAACGCTGAGGGAAACTGGCTGTTTTTGATCTGCCCTGCCCTGAAAATATTGAAGCCGTTCGGCCCCCCAAAAATTAGTTCGCCGGCTTTAGTTTTCAGTACTGCATTGATGTTAAACTGTGTATTCTGCAACCCGTCTGACTTGTTGTACTTACTGTACCTGAATTTATAGATTTTCCCCTGAGCAATTACAGAAATTTTGTAAAGCCCTTTAAGGGAACTGTACCAGATATTGTGATCCTCATCTTCGATAAGTGAAAGCACTGTATTTTCAGGCAGGCCAATCTCTTCGCTTAAATTAGTGAACTTTCTGCTTGCAGGATTGTATATGCTTATCCCTTCTCTTGTGCCTATCCAAATCCACCCCCTGCTATCATTGGCGATTGAATTTACGACACCCTGTATCAGGGAATTAGTATCCCTGTTGTTGTTTTTTAAATAGCTAAACTTAGCGGTTTTTGCATCCAGGATATTCAACCCTGCTGTGGTGCCTATTAAGATGTTTTTGTTTTTATCTTCGTACAAACAGGTAACCACATAAGCATTTAATGTATTTTTAACCGAAGGGTTAAAGTGTTTAAATTTTCCGGTACTGCGGTCAAGTAAATTCAGCCCACCGTTTAAGGTTCCTACCCAGAGCCTGTTGGAAGAATCTTCCTGCAAAGCATAAATCCGGTTATCTGAAATACTCGAGGGATCAGCGGTGTGCTTAAAATTCGTAAACTTCTTCCCGTCAAAAGAATCAAGCCCACCTAAATAGGTACCGATCCATAAAACACCTGAATGATCGATGGTAAGGCTGATCACAATATCACTACTTAACGAATTATTGCTGGCAGCATTATTACGGTACCTTTTTATTTCGCCTGTACTTCTGTTCAAGTACAACAGGCCTGCTCCGTTTGTTCCGATCCACAGGTTACCTTTGTTGTCCTCCGCAAATGAATTAACATCCTCGTTTAGCGCATTTTCCCCAGTTAAATACTGATTTAAGGGGAATTTATAAACACTTTTATGGTAATAAGAGATTCCTTTTTTGTAGGTCCCGACCCACACTATTCCATTGTTATCTTTATATAAAGCCCCTACACTATTATCACTTAAGCCCTTCAGGTCACCTTCTTTACTTAAAATATAGGTTAACCGGTGGGTATGTTTGTCCAGGATATTGATTCCGCCATGATCGGTCCCTATCCAGATATTTCCATCGTCGCCCTCAATTACCTTGCTTACGTTATTTGAGCTTAATCCGGAGTGATCTTGCTTTTTCCCAAAATAACTAAACTGATCACTTACCACATTAAGGTAATATAAACCGAAAGGATTACCCCTGCTATAAATAAAAATATTGCCTTCCGAATCGCGGTTGAGATTGAAGGAATTTACCTGCTCACCAAACCTTTTGTTGATGACAAAATACCTGCTTGTCACCCTGCGATTCTTTAAATTGAACTTATCAAGAACACCACTGGTATAAATAACCCATAAATTGCCTTTTTCGTCATCAATAAAATCGCTTATCTGATCAGCATATAGCGAATTGGATACGCCGTTCTGATGGCCATACCTGACGGTTGCATTAGTTTTTGGATCATAGCAAAAAATACCCAGGTTTTCGATCAGGAAATAGAGCTTGCCGCTATTATTGGTTTTTATCCCCCTCAGGTACCCAACTGGAAGTTTATACTTTTTAAGGTGTTTATCCTGGAACCGTTCAAACTTTTCGGTTGAGGGACTGTAAATACTAAAACCACCTCCAGAGGTAATCCATAACTGTTTCTCCGGCCCCTCAAATATATCTAAGATATAACCTTCCGGGATACTGGTACTATCCTTTGAACTGTGCTTAAATATTTTGAATTCGTGTCCATCATACCGGTTCAGGCCAGACAGGGTGCCGAACCACATAAACCCCTTGTTATCTTTATATATGGCATTTACTTGATTGTCTGATAAGCCATTGGCAATATCGAGATGGGAAAACTGATATACGTTTTCTTGCGCAAAAAGAGAATTACACAGTATGAGTGCGCTGATTAAAGCTAAAAACCGAAACATATATTTTATTATAATACAGAAATCATCCCTGAGAACCCCTCAATGATTAAAGTAGCTTTAAATGGTTATAATTGATAAGGATTTAAGTATTAGCTAAACTACGTTTAAATCCTGAGATCTTTTAAGAAATGTAAAATTTTAAAGACATTTTAAAACCAGATTATAGCCCTATCGATACAAACAAGTGCATTAAAATAATCAACAAAGGGTTCCAACCATTGCAGTGATATGAAGAATACGACGTTTACTCGCTCCAAACCAATACACCAGCAGGTTTCAATGTTTTTTCTCCAACAATGATCTTCGAATCTGCAGGAATATTTATGATATAATCGGTAGAAGAATAATTTACGGCCATATAAAACCCATCCCTCCAATAAACATAAACACCTGGTGGATAATTTTCGGTAGTTGCCCCTGCTCCGGTATAAGTATCGCGTAACAGATCCTTTTCCAGCTTAGAATCGTCTGTGGCCACACCAATGTAGGTTACCGATCCTTTACCGATTTTGTGTTTTACAACAGCTGCCTTTCCTTTATAAAACTGGTTTTCAAATCTAGCAAGAACTTCGGTCTTTTGATCGGGCTGCAACAGATCGCCCCATTTATTCCATTTGTAGTGCTCTGAGCCCATCTGGATGTCTCCTTTCGCATAAGCAGAAAGCATATCGGTTGCCATAATCTGTGCACCGATAAGGCCCGAAATTGGCGCTGCCAGTTTACCTTCCCAGAAATGCCCCATGCGGTTTTTGGTTGCTGTACGGCAGGTAATAATCAAATGTCCGCCACGGGTTACATAATCATTCCATTTCTTTACCAAAGCCGAGTCGGCCATTTCGTAAGCAGGAACAATTACCACCTTATATTTCGACAGATCAGTAGTTTCCGGTACTATATCAACAGGGGCTCCCAAAGATTTTGCCATTTCCAGAAACTTAACGGGATAGTTCCATGTGTCCCACTGGTTGGTCTGTTTCTGCCTGTCGATGGTCCAGTAATTTTCCAGGTTCCAAAGAATGGCGGTTGAGCGTTCCGTCAATTTTTCAGGCACTTTAGCCCCTGGCCTGTACAGCTTTCTCAGTTCT
The DNA here is from genome assembly GCF_056398925.1 of Pedobacter sp. 01T416_2. Classification (NCBI taxonomy): domain Bacteria; kingdom Pseudomonadati; phylum Bacteroidota; class Sphingobacteriia; order Sphingobacteriales; family Sphingobacteriaceae; genus Pedobacter; species Pedobacter sp. 01T416_2. The sequence continues at coordinate 23,493 of NZ_JBFTQI010000002.1, read as the reverse complement.
TTTATTTCTTTCATAAACTGGATATACTCTTCACCTCCTTGCGAAGGGGTAACCCCATCTGTTTGTATCACACCAGAATGGTATTGTTCGGCACTGTATAAAATCTGCCTGAACCGATAAGAACAGGCAAGTTTCCCACCCGCAGCAAAGGTATGGTACAGCCACATGCGCACTGTTCCGGGCAAAAGAAGTGGGTTGTAGCTTCCCCAGTTTACAGGACCAGGCTGAATTTCCATCACGCCCGATACGCCTCCTACACGCTTAAAATATTCTGATGCAAAAAGAATGACCCGGCTATCTCCCATCCTAAATCCCAGTTCGCCAATGTTGTCGCTGCCACCATTAGGATAAGCAGTATAAGCTGCAAAATCGAGTTTCTTTGTCCGCCCCGGATCAGAACCGGTAGAGACCGCGGTATAATTAGTGGTGATATATTGCTGCTTCGATATGAGGCCGCGTAAGGTGCCGGCCTGAAAATCGAGAAATTCGGCCTGCGCATCGGCACAGTAGCGCTTAAAATCGAGCAGGGCATGCGGATTGTTACCCCACCAGCCAACCAGATTGGTGTTATGGATCATAACCTGGTCGAAATTATTGTACCACTGGCTCCAGAAAGCTGTACCCCAGGCATCATTTAAAGCATCAATGGTTTTGTACCTGCTTTTTAGCCATTGCCTGAAAGCCTCCTGTGAAGACACGCTATAATCGGGTTTGGCATCGGGCTCATTATCCAGCTGCCATCCGGTTACATTTTTATGCTGACCATAGCGCCTGCCCATCTCGGTTACAATTTTTTCGACAAACAACCGGTACTTGGAATTAACGATCGACGCCAGTCCCCTTGTGCCATGTTCGGCACGGATATAATGCCCGTCCATGATAAAGGTTTCAGGATAATTGGCCCGCATCCAAGCCGGTGTAGCTGCAGATGGCGTGCACATGACCACCTTAAGCTTATATTTTGTACATAAACCTACCACCTTATCGAGCCAGGTAAAATCAAACTTTCCTTCTTCAGGTTCCATTTTAAACCAGGCAAATTCTGCAAGGTGGACAAACTCGTAACCCATATCCGAAATCTTTTTGATATCCCGCTCCCATTGGCTTTCTTTCCAGTGTTCGGGATAATAGTATATTCCTGTTGTAATCAGGTCTTTTTCTGGGAAAAACCTATTGATTTCCTGCGATTTTACACTTAGTACCGAAATAAACAGTGTTAATATAATCAGTGGTATAGTTTTTTTTAACATGGGAACTTAGTTCTTGTGGTTTAAATCTTTAATTGCTGTTTTGATGGTTAAAGTTTCCGCTGGTAAATCAGGCGAGGTAACCGTTAGTTTGATCTCGCCAGCTTCATGTTTGCTCTTTATCACAACTAAAGCTTTACCTTTCCAGGCTTTACGTGTATTGCCCACGTATTGTTCAAAATCTTTCAGATCAGCATTATCCACACCTGCAATTACGCCCGGACCTTCGATTTTGAAATGCAAACGGTTGGCCGCATTAGGTTGAATTGTTCCCTCTTTATCGGTTACTTCAATCGTGATGTACGACAAATCCTGTCCGTTGGCCAAGATCTCTTTCCGGTCTGCTGTTAGTGTTATTTTTGCAGCCTCTCCAACAGTTTTCAGGATGGCTGATCCCGTTTCTTTATTATCTTCTACACCTACGGCTTTAATCAAACCCGCAGCATATGGAACCTGAAAAGTAGCTTTAAACTGTTGTTCGCGTGTAGTTGCCTGTTCACCTATCAGTTTGTTATTAAGGTAAAGCCTAACTTTAGGATACTTAGCATACACTTCAACCTGAACTGTTTTTCCTTCAAAACCTGGCCATGTSCAGCTTTCCCATGTTGGCCATACAGACCACCAGGTTTCTTTGATTTCTAAAGGTTCCGGAGCAGGTTCACGAACGGCCATATAGAGTTTTTCGTTATTATTGTACAACATACTCCGGTAATGGGAAATAGGTTTTCTCCATCCGGTCAGATCGATATCACCACAATAAGCACCATGCCATGGAAAAAAATTATTTTCCCAGTGTTCACCAGGTGTCTCCCCAGAATAATACCAACGGCCGATGCCTGACTCACCCAGATAATCCATCGCTGTCCAAACAAAATCACCGATTACATAATTRTTTTCCTGTACCAGTTTCCAATTGGCAAAAGCATCTTTAGGATAGGATTCCGTTTGAACGATGATACGGGAAGGCACTCTTTTATGATCGTCTGGCGCAGTATGCAGGTTGTAATTGTAACCCGCAACATCGTGTACGTTTATCAAAGAATCCAGGTTTTCCCATTTGCCAAAATTCACAACTGCAGAAGTTACCGGCCTTGTAGTGTCTATTTTTTTTACTTCCTGCAAAAGCATTTTAGCCGTTTCAACAGCCTCGGGTTTTCCCCGTTCTACAATTTCGTTACCTATGCTCCACATGAAAACCGAAGGGTGGTTACGATCTCTCAAAATCATTGCCTGCAAATCTTTTTTCCACCACTGGTTGAAATATTTTGCATAATCGTTACTGTTTTTTCCAATTTTCCAGCAATCGAAAGATTCATCCATTACGAGAAGACCTAATCTGTCGCAGGCATCAAGAAATGCTTCGGAAGGTGGATTATGGGAAGTTCTTACCGCATTGAACCCACCGGCTTTAAGCAGTTCAACTTTGCGCTCTTCTGCACGATCAAAAGCAGCAGCACCCAGGCAGCCATTATCGTGATGCACACAACCGCCGTTTATCTTCACTGTTTTACCATTCAATTGAAACCCATTTTCGACAGTAAATTTTAGGGAACGGATACCAAAATTGGTTTTTGTATCGTCCAGCACTTTTTTATCTTTTACTACCTGAACCTGAGCCTCGTATAGATGCGGTGTTTCTGGTGTCCAAATCATCGGGCTAGACATTTGTATGGTTTGAGTGATTTCCTTTTCGCTATTGGCAGGAAGCTCGACCTTCATCTGGCTGTTACCAGTACTTTTTAATTTTTTATTCCAAAGAAGTGTTTGTATAACCACACTTTGGGCAGATGCTGTTTCATTTTTAACCTTGGTTTTTACCAATACAGTTGCTTTTTTTGAAGATACATCAGGAGTTGAAATGTCAACACCCCAATGTGCAACATGTACAGGATCAGTAACCATCATCCAAACATGGCGATAGATTCCCGAACCACTGTACCAGCGACTATTCATCTGTTGTGAATTATCAACACGTACAGCAATAACATTCTCTTTTCCAAAATTCAGATAAGGTGTAAGGTCATAACTGAACGAGGTGTAACCATAAGGATATACACCCAGCGATTTTCCGTTGATAAAAACTTCGGAATTCATATAAATACCTTCAAAATAAATAGCTGTTTTTTTTGCCTTCCAGCTATCAGGCACCTGAAAGGTTTTTCGATACCAGCCCATCCCTGACGGAAAAAATCCGCCACCTCCGCCTGTAGCATTTTTAGGATGAGTTTTTCCTTCGATACTCCAATCGTGCGGTAAATCAAGTTTACGCCAACCCGAATCATTGAAACCATTTGCTTTAGCTTCTGGCGTATCACCTAAAAAGAATTTCCAGTCATCATCAAATACCTGTTTTCTTTCTATGCCATTTTGTGCATATCCTGAAAAAAAGCTTATCAATAGCATAAATGCGAATACTATTTGTTTTGCAAAATATTGTCTTTTGTATAAATTGAAGCTTTTCACTTTGTTGTGTTATATTAATTTGTAGTATTAAATGTTATAGCATTCATCAATATGTTATTGCGTAATTAACAAAGGCTTTAAAACGGCCTAATGCTTTGCAGGGAACTAGTCTTGTATTAATAGTAATGGCGGTTCTATTTTCCCGCTGATTTCGGTGATAATCGCTGAACATATAAATCAGCGTATTCCGCGTAATCAGCGGGAGTATAAAATGACAATTCATACTTAACTTAGCACTAGTATCTTAACGTAAAGGAGTTATCCGATACAGTCCAGCCCCATGTTGTGGCAATTCACGCTCAAAGCTCCCATCAAAAGTTCCGAGATCTTTGTGATTCCACAAATCGCGCACATTTACTTTGCCTTTTATTTTAATAGCTTCAAAGTTCACTTTTACATTGGCCTTGTCGGGAAAATCTAATGTTCCTTTATCAACCAAAACTCCAAAAGTCACTGAGCCTTTTTCTTGTGTTACGTAGCCAGTTGCTGTAAAAGAATCATATCCTTCAGGCAATTGATAAACGATCACAGACGCTGCATGAGCACCAATTCCCTCTCGTGTTTCATTATTTATAATAATTGGGTTGTTGTCGCAGGTACGATTTACATTTGCATCTCCCCAGCCTGAGGTTGCGCTCAGCCATTTGAGGCTCGTCAATTTTAGATCGCCTTTGGGGCCATGAAGGACAGGATCTGCCCAAACGATATGATCCGAATCAAACCCGTTGCCTCCATCTTTCACGAGGAGAACAAGTTTTTTACCGTCTTTTACCGATACTTCTACCTTTTGCGAACTTCCATTGCCGGCAATTATTGGACTTACATAATCGGCATTGTTGAAATCAAGATTCTCTCCCTTGCTTTGCGCATTGAAAAGGGCCAAGTACTTATCTTTGCTATTAGGCACATCGGCTGTCCACACGATCAGATTCTTTTCGCGCGACACCTGACGATTATTTATGCTGTGTTGATTTACTTTGAGCATTTCGGGATTGGTGAGCATTTCCTTGGTAAAATCGTCAAGCTTGGTCATATTTCCACCAAAAATAAGTGGCGAACGACCAATAGCCCAAAGGCTCATAAGCGTATATTGTTCGTTTTTGGTGAAATTGGTTGGTCGTTTGAATTCAACAATTCCAATGGGTAGCATATCGGCATCAGGGAAATGTCCGGGCCCACGGAAAGGTGTCCACACATCCATTCGCTCAAACATAGCTTGCAACAATCCCCATTTATCCCAAAAATCATCGGTGATACGCCACATATTGGCATGATTCATAACATGATCGCCCATTTTAACTGGCGTTGCTCCCGGAGATAAACTTAACAGGATATGCCGTCCGGTTTTATCTATTGCTTTGCGAAGTGCCTCAATTTCTGCCTTTTGTACATCATCATAAGGACGTGAAATATCGTCGCACTTGATAAAATCCACTCCCCAGTCGGCATACATCTGCACAATGGAATTATAGTAAGCCTGACCTTCAGGGCTATTGGCATTAACACCGTACATATCTGGATTCCATGGACAGGTAGAGCTTTTAACGGCAATATCCTGCGCTTTTACGTTTGTGCCGAGTACAGGTGTATTTTTTTCGACAGCCTGACGAGGAATTCCCCGTATAATATKAATGCCGAATTTCAGTCCTTTGGCGTGTACATAGTCTGCAAGATGTTTGAAACCTTTTCCATCTGCAGCCGAAGGAAATTTTTTCAAACCTGGCGTTAAGCGGCCATATTTATCCATGGTAAGTAGCGCCTTCGGGTCGTAAGCATGTCCTTTTGATTCAGGCTCATACCATTGAATATCCACCGTGAGGTAGTTGTATCCGCTTGGCAAAAGGTATTTTGCCATCGCATCTGCCTGTTCTTTTATTTGCTGTTCGGTAACGGTTGTTCCAAAACAATCCCAACTGTTCCATCCAAGAGGCGGTGTTGATGCCCATTGATGATATTTTTTTGGGGCTGTTTGTGCATTTATAACACTAAAAACAAGTGCCAAAACCAAGGTAAGCGTATATTTCATTTTAATTAGGTTGATATTTTTTCTAATTTTTAGTTTTAATGAAACTAATATTTATTTTACCGGGGTATATTTAAAATTCTTAAACGTTACCTTTCCTTCTCCGATGGAACAAAGGCCGATCCGTAAGCTCAAAAATCCGCTAAGTACATTATGGTGCATGCCCGATACCTCAAAGGAATTTTCAATTTTGTTCCATTTCACACCATCTTTACTGTAATATAGATCTACCGTATTCTCTATATTTTTGAGACGCAGGAACACATGGTTGTTCACTACATTTTTTTCAGCCGGAGCTCGCCAGCCACGCAAATCGGCAACTACATCTTCATTATTGGCCAGTATCCCAGACGATGCAGTGCTGTTGTAAAAAAGAGCCAAGCCAGCAGTTGCTTTTCCTTCAATTAATACCTCAACATCAACGGTGTAGGAATGGTCTTCGGGTATGCATAATAAAGGAGAACTATTGCCTATAGTATTTCCTTTTGCTTTAACAGACAAGCTATTGTTAGCCAATTTAAACCTATTGGTATCCAGCTCATCAAAGAATTGCCATTGAGATTTTAATTTATGACCCGCAAAATTATCGTTCAGGTTGAAATTGGTTGTAGAGGGGGCCAAATCTGGCTTTCTGATCGGTTTACTGTCGATTATACCTGTGGGTACTTTGTACCAGCCGTCTTTTGTCCATTCTATAGGCAGAAGCATCGTTTGGCGGCCTTTGTTGTAAAAGTCTTTTTCGTAAGCATGGAACACCATCCACCAGTTTCCTTTTACATCATCGATTATGGTAGCATGCCCTTTTGATCTCCATTTTTCAGATTTCTCTGTTGTTCTTACAATCGGATTATAGGGAGAGTTTTCCCATGGCCCTGACAGTGATTTTGACCTTGCAGATACGACCATGTGACCAGTTATCGGACCTGCTGTTCCGCCTTCGGCTACAGTAATATAGTAATATTCTCCCCTTTTTATCAATTTAGGGCCTTCCAGGCAAAAACACTCAATAGACCAGTTTCTAGGGATGGGCCAACCTTTGTATGAACTCTTTTGGTTTCCTGTGGTGGAAAGGCCATCATCAGATAACGGCACAAATCCTCCGTCGCTGAAGAATAAATACCTTTTACCCTGCTCATCTGTAATGTGTCCGGGGTCGATGTTGCCGATTTTCAGGTCAACCGGTTCACTCCATTTACCCGCGATCGAATCTGCGGTTACCACATAATTGGTACCGTTTGCCGGGAAATAGATATAAAACTTATTTTTATACTTCACCAGATCGGGTGCATACACCGAACCCACTTTTTTGTTCAAGGCGTGAGCTACTGGTTTCCAGTTGATCAGATCTTTTGAATGCCAGATCAATAAACCTGGATAATATTCGAAAGATGAATGTACCATGTAATAATTATCCCCATCGCGTAATATACTAGGGTCGGGATAATCTCCTGCGAAAATTGGATTCGTATAGAAACCCGGGGCCTTCGGGTTCTGAGCTACCTGGTATTGCGCTGTTGCACAAATACTAAACTGCAGCAAAAAAATTGTGATTATAAATTTATTCATATTGTTTTATTCGGTAAAAAGTATTGTTAACCTGTAATTATAGGCTTGATTATTTCTGTGTAATTCCTTTCCAATTATCTGTTCTGAAAGGGATGGCTGGCAAGCCTTCGGCATTTATCAGGTTACATTCGGGATTATCAGCCCAGGCATAGCGTACCGCTTGCGGATCCCGCACCTGATCGGCATAAACCACCACATATTTTCCCTCTATGGTGGCTTTAGCCCAGTAAAACTGTTGATCATTACCAGCTATGGAGAACCCTGTTATTTCTTTGGCATCTTTGCTTCGGAGGCCAGCTGAAACATTGTTAAAACTAATGTAGATACGATTTGCTTCTTTCCGGTAACTTTTATACAAAGGGCCCGATGCTGTTACTTTTTGTTTGTACACCTGTTTATTGGCATTTAATGCCAAGCGCCGGCCAACCTCCTGTTTGTTCTTTGGATGGATATTATCTGCTTCACCGATATCGATGATGCAGGCCATACCAGTATTGGGTTGCGATAATGTTAACGTTTGGGCTTCCCTTAACTCGGCCCATTCACTTTCGGAAGGAAGCGGCTTTCTTTTTTTGAAATTTGCGAGCTGAACATACATAAATGGCAGATTGCCCTGTTTCCAACGTTTTCGCCAGTCGTCAATCAGCATGGGAAATAACTTTCGGTAGTTATAGGCCTCGGCCTCATTGGCTTCTCCCTGGTACCAGAGAAATCCTTTGATACCAAAAGGAATAACCGGGTTAATCATTGCATTGAACAGCAATGAGGGATAATTTTGATAATTTTTTATTTGGGGCAAGCCTGGTTCAAGGTCTTTTTGATACCGCCATTTTCCAGCTAAAGAAACTTTAACAGCACCATCAGTGATATTAATTTCCTCTGCAGGAGGATTTATGCCACCACCACCCCATAACATTGCTATCCTGAGGCTAATCGTATTTTCGCCTTTTCTAATTAATTTAGCAGGAATGGTATAGGATTGTTTCGGATCACTGTTCCATATGGTTTTACAGATTTCTTCGCCATTGAAATACATCGAATAGTTCATTTCCGGGTGTCCGAGATGCAGGGTTAAATCTTTTCCATAAAAGGATTCGGGTAAGATTATCTTTTTACGCAGCCATACCATCCCTTCATAAGGCCCGATGCCAAAATCTTTGATCAGCCGGGGCATTTCTACAGTGGGCCAGCCCGAATCGTCATAACTGGTTGCTGGTATTGTTTTATCCGTATTTTTTTGCGGGTGATATACGATGTCCCAGAAACGGATCAGATTAAGGCTATCATTTACAAAACTTTGTTCACTTAGCGTATCGTTGGCAATCATGCGTGTTTTGGTGATCGGTGAAGTCAGCAATTGCTCCCGGCTTGTCCACGACTCTATAGGCGTGCCTCCCCAAGTGCTTTGGATAATACCAATGGGAACATGCTGATCACGATGTATTTTTCGGGAAAAATAATAGGCAACAGCCGAAAACTGCGGCACATTTACAGGATTACAAACTGCCCATGTTCCCCCAGGGATATTGTGCTGTGGTGTTAATTTCTTATCGTGCGCTACCTGAAGCAGGCGTATTTCTGGATAATTGGCATTTGAAATTTCATTATCTGCATCCAGGGATTGCTTTACCTGCCACTCCATATTCGATTGCCCGGAAGCCAGCCATACATCGCCAATAAGAATTCCATTAAGCTTGATTTCTGAGCCCGGTTTTCCCTGTTCTGAAATTTTAAGTGCATAGGGACCACCTGCTTTATGCACCGGAAAACGGATGATCCATTTCCCTTCATGATCTGCTATCGCGACAGCACGGAATCCCCCTAGCTCGGCTATGATATGTGTACCCGGTGCAGCGTTTCCCCAAACCGGAATTTTAATACCTCTTTGCAAAACCATATTATCGCCAAAAAGTTTTGGCAGAACAATCTGGGTATGACCTTTTACCTGGATAAAAAGGAGCAATATAAAAAATATAAACCAGGCTTGTATTCGTACGCTCATTATTTGTGTGTATAATCATTCTCTCGGAGATGGAGGCTTTCCATCCATCAATAGCTAAGCTTCCACCTGGCCGGGAAATTTATATTTACCAAAATCTACGGCCCATGAAGAACCGTAGATTTATTATTTCTTACTGTATAAATACAGTTGCTTTTACTTAGATCCGGCAATAAGGGCATTTACGATCCCCTGATCGAGAACTTTATTATTTCTTCGGTCTAAAACGGTACCTTGTTCCCAAAAGAAGGGCTTGAGGCCAGATTTAATGGCCTGTTGGGTTGAATAAGTTGTCCAGTAATCTATCGACTCATTGTGTTTTGCCATATCCGAAGGCAGATAATTGGAATTTGTTCTCCTGAAAGCTGCATATTCACCCAGTATTACCGGAATTCCTTTATCGACAAACTTGGCTTTCATCAATGCATATAATCTTGATAATTCACTTTCTTCACCCCAGGTTGCATTTCGGCTAGGATCGATAACCGAATGATGGCCCGATCCCCAGTAGTAGAACATTTTACCCCAACTGGCATCACCATCAAGCAATATTGTAAATTGAGATGGCGTATAGTTATGCACCTCAACCATCATGCGGTTAGGCACCTGATCTGTTGGAAGGGTATTCATCAGATTATTTGTTTTTTCGAAATCAGTGCCTGGCCCCTGAACAACCAGCACACGGTAACTGTTTCTGCCACCTGTAGCACGAACGGCATTTATAAATGTTTGGTGGTAACTGTTTAATATTGCCATCTGTTCTGCATTTTCGGCAGGAGGTTCATTTGCACTGGCAAACATCAGATGCTCATCAAAATCTCTCATGGTTGTAGCAATCTGCTCCCATAATGCCTTTTGTTTCGCATTAACCAGCTCTTTCTTTGCCTGGTTGATATTCTGATCCAGCCAGCCCCCGTCCCAGTGGATATTCAGCAGTACATACATATCATTGTCTACACAATATTTAACTACTTCTTTAACACGGTTAAGCCATACAGGATCGATGGTAGCCTTTTGCTCGTCGCTCAAATGTTTCCAGTCCCAGGCGCAAGGAATGCGTATTGCATTAAAACCTGTCTGTTTTACAAATTTCACATACGATTCAGTAATCTGGGGGTTACCCCAGCCCGTTTCGCCGCCCTGAGCTTCCATTGTATTTCCAATATTCAGGCCCAAATTCATTTTCGCCGCCAGTTGTACCGCTGTGCTGCCCATACCTGTTTGGTCGGGGGCTTTGGGCGATGTATTATAGGAAGGATATAGTGTACTCGTTTGCGATATCGTAATCCTTCGGGCCTGTCCGTTATCTGAATTAACCACCATTACCGCAGCACGGGAAACACCTGTAAGATTAGGCATTGCGGTTAACTTTAATTCGGTATTTCCTTCATTTCCAGCAGTCTGGTTAACCTGCAACCAAAGATCGGCAGGATTTTTAGTATTCCACTTACCATTGCTGGTAACCGTTATATTGGAGATGCCTCCATCAGGCAGAAAAGCAACATCCGATGTAGAAATGCTGAGCTGTGGTTGAACTTCTTCTTTCTTTTTACAATATGCGGTAAGCAGGCTAAAGGAGAGCAATACCAAGATATATAGGCATCCTTTTATTTTTACATTTCCGAAGCGGCTCATAAGTTTGTTTTAYTTTTCTTCTTAAGATTATAGGAAATCTTTCCCATTGCTATAATTAAAACATACCGGCCCGTAAATTACGGGCCGAATTATTGCTTATCTTATTTTTACGATCCTGATATTATCAACAGCGGCTTCAAAGTCGGTGACGACAGTTTTACCATCATTGGTAAAAGTGACGTTGATTGCTCCATTTCCGGTCGAACCGAGTAACTCGGTCAAGGTCTGAGCTGGCAGTCCGTTCTTTAAAAAGTTCGATAATGGAACAGTGACTGTTTGCCAGCCATTTGTTTTAAATGAAGTGTTAGAACCGTTAGCATTTTTCCAAGGGCGATAAAAAGCAGAATAGTCAAATGTATAGTCTTTAACAATCTGAATGGAACCATCGGTCCAAGGCTTCTTAACAGCGATTTCAAATTTTAATGAATACTTGTTCAGAGTATCTTGCAAATTGGCTTTAGGAACCCACTGAACTGCGTTGGTATTGATGGAGCGTCCGCCTTCCCACCAGCTTCCATTGCCAGCAGGGATATTTGTTGCCTTTAATATTCCATAGTTACCATTATTCCCCGGGAAATTCACAGCGCTGTTTGAAACATCAGAACCCCAGCTGAAGGTATTTATACCGTCATAGTTATTTAATACACCTGTTGTAAAATCATGAACGTTGTAAAAGGTGGTGGCTGTACCCGATTTTGTGGTCACAATAACAGGTCCAGGTGTAGAAACACTTGCAGGAACTGCCATACTTATGGCGGTACCATCATTTGCGCCCTTAAAGCCCGTTACCTCCACCCCAGCATAGCTTACCCGTTGAATAAAAAAGAAATTTAATCCTTTTATCGTAACGCTATCGCCAGGATTGGCGCTTTCATTTGATATTTCGGAAATCGTAGGTGCAGGAGCAACGATCGGAAATGAAAAGGTAGTTTCGCCCTTTGTGGTTACAAAACGTATGATATTAAGCTGCGAAGGTTCTACCAAAGGGAAAGGAATTACTGCCGGCATTAATACGATTGCACTTGTATCAGAAAACCAGGCGTCGTTAAATGAGCCCTTTACTCCGTTAAAATAAATCTGGAGTGCTCCTTTTAGGTTACTCCCTGTAATTACAACCCATTTTCCGGTTCCTACCCTGGTTAAGAGCGAATCGCCCGGACTGGGTACATAATTACGTACTCCAGTAATAACCGGTGGACCTGATGATGAGGAGGATGCATCTTTTTTACAGCCTTGAACTGCAAAAAATATTATTGCAACTAAAATAAGTAACAAATGGCTATTGGCCCTGTTTAACAGATTTTTCATATCTTTTTTGATTAATAATAAATTAGTCCGAATTAATAATATGCCACTGGTGGATCCAATAATTTCGGATCGGCAGTTATCTCTGTGGCCGGTATAGGCAAAGTAAAGGTTGCAATGGTTGGTGCTGTAATAACTATCCCATTGTTATTTCTGGTCTTCTTCCCTGTAGCTGGATCATAAGCAAACTGAACCCTGGTTTTCTTCTGAATCTGATTGTTCAATATGTTAACAGCCCCTTGTGGATTATAATATGAAAGGCGAACCAGATCAAACCAGTACTGCCCCTCATATGCCAGCTCAATCCTTCTTTCATTTCTAAGTGTTTCCGTGGTGATTGTTGTTACCGGATCAACACCAGCCCTTTTCCTTACCATGTTGAAAACCCTTAATGCTTCTGCATCAGAAGTTGAACTACTGGTTCCTAGTAAGGCCTCAACATACACCAGATAAACATCAGCCAGGCGTAAAACCGCATTATGTTCGCTAGAAGACCATATGTCCATCGTTGGTGCGTTATTATCGATAGCAGTACCAACAATATGTTTTTTAACGCTGCATGAGGTAGCAGTATACCCTCCGCCAGCTGCGTTCAGTTCGGGRTAGTGATCGCCTGTAAGCATAAAGGTCGCTTTGCGTCGTATAGAATCCTGAGGTGTATATAAGGTATCAAGATCAACGGTTGGTCCAATGGCACCGCCCCATCCTCCACCAGGCGGAACTATGCTCCCGCTGGGTGCAAACTGGGTCTGCATCGCATTACCATTACCATAACCCACACCAGGTGCCCACTGAAAGGCAAAAAGTGATTCCTGGTTGTCATTAAACTGTGTTCTAAACAGGTTGTAATAACTTGGCAAAAGGGTTAATCCACTGGTATTGATTACATTTTTAGCGAAAAATGCAGCACTGTCTAAATCCGACTGGCGTCTGCTTCCGCTGATACCGGCTTTTGTTAAATATACTTTGGCCAGCATACCCTGAGCAGACCAGGTAGTTACCCTTCCTGCCTGATCGCGTGGTGGCAATGCGCCTGCGGCAAACCTTAAGTCGCTGATGATAAATTTGTATACATCGCTAAGCAGGTGACGTGGCAACAGTGGATTTTTTATTAATTTATCATTATCCTCAATGATGGGCACTGCCCCCCACAACTGTGCCAAATGAAAATACGCAGTGGCACGCAAAAACTTCAGCTCTCCAAGTGCCCCATTTTTACTTTTGAGGGATACGCTATCTGGCACGTTATTAGTGATTGCCTTAATATTGGTATTACAATGCGCCACTATTTTATAAAAACAGCGCCATGAGGTACCAATTTGTCCATTATTGCTGGTTACCGCAAACGAAGTCAACTGGGCAAGGTCAGCATTATAAGGCTGCAACATATTGCCGCTCAGAATGTCGCCGATACCGAGCAAAGGGAAACTGTTCCAATCGTTCCATGGCTGCGCATAAAGGGCAGCTGTGGCAAGCCTTAAGTCTGAAGAGCTCTTATAAAAATTATCTGTTGTTATTTGCGACAAGGGCGCTCTATCCAGAAAATCTTTTTTACAGCCGCTTATTATTATGGCAGCGGCGAATAAAGTGAGTATGTATAGTTTAATATGTTTCATAATTTTAGGTCTTAGTTGTTTAAAATAGAGATGTTGGCACCAATAGTAAACACACGTGGCTGCGCATAATATCCATTATCTACACCTGCTGCTAAGGGATTCCATGAACCTATCTCAGGATCGTAACCTTTATATTTTGTAATTGTAAATACGTTGGTTACCTGGGCATACAGGCGCAAGTTTTTCAGGTGGATTTTAGATAAAAGACTCTCTTTAAAATTATATCCCAGCGTAATGCTTTTGCACCTTATAAAAGAACCATCTTCGATATATTTGCTCGAAAAACGTTGGTTGTCGTTACCGCTGGACTGACTGATTCTGGTGATACTGGTTTCGGGATTAGTAATATATACGTTGTTGATATCAGTAGCAGAACCGGCAGGATTAATTAACCCTATGCGGGCAAAATCTCCCACATTTCTAAAGTATCCAAAATTCTGATTCGGATTTTCTGCATCTACCCTCACCTGGTTATAAAGTTTATTGCCATAATTTCCAGACATGAAGATATTCAGGTCGAAGTTTTTATAATTAAAGCTGTTGTTTATTCCAAACTGGAATTTCGGAATTGGTGAACCTAAATAAACCTGGTCGCTTTCATCGATCACGCCATCGTTATTTTGATCCTTAAATATAACATCTCCTACCCATACACCTCCTGAACCATTGGTGATTGGAATTGGAAGTCCACCTTTTTGTGGTAAAGCAGGATACTTTTTAAAATCTTCTGCATTTTTATAGGTGCCTAATGTTTCGTAACCATAATACTCCCCAATCGATCGGCCCACCGTTGATTTGGTAATTGCTGTGCTACCTGCATAACCATATAGTGCGGCAGCATCGGTATTTAAGGTGAGGATTTTATTGTTGTTACGGGAAAATGTCAGATTACTTCTCCAGTTGAAGTTTTTAGATTTAATATTATGGGTGGTTACAGAAAATTCAATCCCTTTATTACTCACAGAACCGATATTGATATAAGGTGACTGGATCGATCCCGGGGCATAGCCTGTAGCATCAACCATACCTGAATATAATGGTAAGGTGAGGCTTAACAATAAGTTATCCGTTCTTTTATAATACGCATCTATCGAAAAGTCAACCCTTCTGTTCAGGATACTTACATCCAGACCGGTATTATAGCCTTTTGTTGTTTCCCWTTTTACATCAGGATTGCCACTGGTAGCAATCAGCTGCGAATTACCCGATAATGATGTTGCTACAGTCGTTAAAGTTGAGCCGTAGGCATAATCACGAATATTTTGGTTATTCTGCAAACCATATCCAATCCTAAGTTTCAGATCATCGATCGCTTTTACGTCTTTAAGAAATTTTTCCTGTTTCAGTTTCCAGGCGAATGCACCAGAATAAGTGGTCACCCATCTGTTATTAGCTGCAAATTTGGATGACCCATCATTGCGGACGTTAAGCGTAACATTGTACTTATCATCGTATTTAAAATCAATACGGCCGAAATAGGACTCTCCAGCTGTTTGTCCTTTATCGCCAGAGTTGGTAGCCGTTGTGGCATCACCACCATTTATGGCCTGTACATTATTGCTGGGAAAATTTGTTCTCTTTGCCGATACGTTTTCATAATCCCACAGTTTAGACTCGTGCCCAACCATTGCATTCAGGTTATATTTGTTGGCAAAAGAATGCGAGTAGGTTAGGTAATTGGTAAGGGAATAAAATGTATTTTTTCCGCTAAAATAACTTGCCGAATTAGAGGTTTTGGAGTAAGCGCCCATTGTATAAATAGGATCAAACTGATCTTCGGTAGCTGTCGTAAAATTCCCTGATATCTCATTGCGTAGTGTAAGTCCTTTGGCAAACTGAATTTCGGCATAAGCATTTCCGAATAATTCGTAGCGGTTCTTAAGGTCTTTTACGATTTTCGCCAAGGCAAATGGATTGCTTCCTGTAGCGCCATAAATATTGGGATCATTGCCGCCCCAGGTACCATCTGGATTTACCACATTTACATCAGGTGTTTGATTTAACGCCTGTCTGATTACGCCTGATTGAGAAGTAGTTACATTTTCTTTTACATTGGCCAATTGCAGGCTCACCCCCATTTTTAACCAATCGGTTGTTTTGTTATCCAGGTTTAAGCGGCTTGAGATCCTTCTGAAATCAGATCCCAGTGCAATTCCGTCCTGAGAAAAATAAGTTCCTGAAAGGTAATATTTCGTTCTGGCATCACCTCCGGTAAGGGCAACATTATGGTTCTGCATCAGTGCGGTCCTGAATAAGGCTTTTTGCCAATCCGTTCCCACACCCAGGTATGCAGGATTTGCAAACTGCGGTCTGAGATCATAACCGATGATTGCGGCCTTGTCATTCATAAAGGTTGCATATTCCCTAAGGTTCATTACCTCATAGTATTTGGGT
Organism: Pedobacter sp. 01T416_2; assembly: GCF_056398925.1. Taxonomy (NCBI): domain Bacteria; kingdom Pseudomonadati; phylum Bacteroidota; class Sphingobacteriia; order Sphingobacteriales; family Sphingobacteriaceae; genus Pedobacter; species Pedobacter sp. 01T416_2. The sequence continues at coordinate 7,245 of NZ_JBFTQI010000002.1, read as the reverse complement.
AGCGCCTGGGCACCTGCATAACCATCATAGCTCACTACCGGAGGACCAGAAACCCCTCGCTTAGTAGTGATGATGACCACACCGTTGGTTGCCTGTGCGCCATAAATAGCGGTAGCTGAAGCATCCTTCAAAATATCTATTGAAGCGATTTCGGATGGATTGATACTGGATAATGGATTTGTACCCTTATCTCCGGTTGAAGGCAAGATCTGAAGACCATCTACTACATATAAAGGAGGATTATTACTAAAGCCCGATAGTCCGCGGATCTGAACAGAAACACCTCCACCTGGCTGGCCGGAAATCTGTTGAACCACAACACCGGGAACTTTTCCCTGTAGTGCCTGATCAACAGTTGTTGGCTGTGTTCTAAGGAGTTCTTTGCCAGAAATCGAAGATATAGATCCCGTAAGATCACCCCTGGCCTTATCACCATAGCCAATTACAACAACTTCATCCAGTTTTGTAGATTCGATCCTTAAGATAACATTGATGACACTACCATCACCGATCATTATTTCCTGTGATTGAAAACCGATCATTTTGAAAACGAGTACATCACCAGTATTCGCCCTTATAGAATACTGTCCCTGTTCATTTGTTGATACAGCTGTGTTCTTAGCCTTGAGCAGCACGGTAGCTCCGCGCAATGGTGCGGGATTGTCGTTCCCCACGATCTTTCCTGTAATCTGCCTCTCCTGGGCATAACCTTTTAAGTGCAGGAGCACTAAGAAAATTACCACCAGCAAAAAAGCCGGTAATTTCCGAATAGAAATTTTTTGGTTCATATTTGGTTTATTTTGGTTTGTTTCGCCCTTAATTAACGACACCTCCAGGAACAGCGAGAAATAAGAGTTTATTCTCCCTAACACTGACCCTAGTTGCTTGCCATTAATTATTGGCTTTGAATATTCAAATATAGTTTCAAGTCAAACTGACGAATGCCTCAAATGATACAAAGAAGGATATTTTTGTTACATAGCTATCGGTAGCATTTTGATTAGAAAGCTAAACAAAACACCTTTAAACACTGAAAAACAAACAAATAACTAAAAAACAAGATAATTTTGCCTTATAAAAACATCTCTCCCTTATGTAACATTTTATCAATTTTTAGGCTTTATCCTGAAATGAATATGTTAACTAAAGTCACATAAATCCCCTAAAAACCATTTATGTTTTAACGGATAATTGTAAGCAAGCCTTGCCTGTAAAATACTAAAATTAACAGGCAACATTTGTTACCTATTTAGTAACATATATACCCCGTGTACAGATTACCTATAGTTACTTTTAATTGTTGGCATGTAGATCCTATAAACCCATGGACCGGCCTTACTTTTTATAATCAGCGTGATTGCTGGTTCGAATCAGTATTACCGGCCATTGCAGGTTTATCAGCCTCAGCCTACTAATAATCACCATATCTAACCAAAAAACAATTATGAGCATGAAAATTATCAATCTAACAAGGCTGTTAGAACCAACAAGACTGCAGCCCCGGCTACTGTCGGGAAGTACGTGGCCCGTCAGTGTACAAACAATCGGAAACGAAAAAAACACAACATCAACCGATGGTAACAAACCGCTTTCCTGTATTAACTCAGTAAAAAAGGAAAGCAAACCACATTACCTGCACCAATGGTTTCTTATCCGATCAATAAAAAACTATCTGTAAAAAGCTAGTTGCTTAATCTATTATTAGCTGTTATTGGATGAATCTAATACAGTTTACTAACCAAATCATCTACAACAATATGAGAACCTTAAAATATTTTATGGGCATCTTTATGTTCCTTTTAGTAACAAGATGCCAAAAGCCGGAAGTTGCCCTTCCAGAATCGGATACAACTAATAAAACAACTGCCAGGGCGTTAACCGCAACCAGTTATCCAAGTTATAACCTATCACCTCTTCCACCCGACCAATCGGGAGTAAACAGCACGGCGATGCAGCTTTCGGCAAAATTCAAACTGGGCTGGAATATAGGCAACACACTTGAGGCAATTGGTGGTGAAACAAACTGGGGCAATCCTATGGTTAGCCAGGCGCTTATCGATCAGGTGAAAAGAAGCGGTTTTACTGCCGTTCGGATCCCTTGCTCATGGAACCAATATATGGCCAACAGTGCTACGGCAGAACTTCAGCAATCATGGCTAAACAGGGTAAAGCAAGTTGTGCAATACTGTGTTAACGATGGCCTGTATGTAATATTAAATATCCATTGGGACGGAGGTTGGCTGGAGAACAACTGTACCACAGCCCAGCAGGCCGCGGTTAACGCCATGCAAAAAGCTTTTTGGGAGCAGATTGCGACACAGATGCGTGATTTTGACGAACATGTTATGTTTGCCAGTGCTAACGAACCTGCGGTATCAGATGCTACCGGAATGGGCGTTCTGCTTTCCTATCATCAAACCTTTGTAAATGCAGTCAGATCAACTGGTGGCCGAAATAGTTACAGGGTGTTGGTTATTCAAGGACCCACAACCAGCATTGAATACACCAATAATTTAATGAATACCCTGCCCACCGATCCTGCAGCCAATCGCCTGATGGTTGAAGTACATCATTACACTCCTTTTAATTTTGCCGGTCTCACTCAGGATGTAAGTTGGGGCAATATGTTTTATTATTGGGGCGATGGATATCATTCTACTACTGATGCTTCACGGAATGCCACATTTGGCGAGGAATCAAATGCCGGAGCAGATTTTTCGCTGATGAAGACCAAGTATATTGATAAAGGTATTCCGGTTATATTGGGAGAATATGGAGCAATCCGGCGGTCGACAACGCTTTCTGGAGATGCGTTGACACTGCATCTGGCCAGCAGGGCATACTATATCAATCATGTTACCCACCAGGCACTCTTAAATGGCTTGCTTCCATTTTATTTCGATGATGGATCAAGTGGAAACAATGCATTTAGAATCATTGACAGGCAGACAAACGGAGTTGCTGATCAGCAAGGCCTTGCCGCAGTATTACAGGGCGCACAAAATAACACGACTTCAACCATCCAGATGGGACAGGTTTACCAGATTGTAAACAGATACAGTTTTAAGGCATTGGAAATTGGAGGATGGGGTACTGCCAATCAAACACCTGCTCAGCAATGGGCTTATGTAGCGGGCGCAAACCAGCAATTCAAAGTGGAAGATGCGGGAGGTGGATATTACAGGTTAACACCAATGCATGCCACCGGAAAGTGTTTAGAAATTAATGGCTGGAGCACTGCTGATGGCGGCCAGGCAGCTTTATGGGATTATAGTGGCGGTGCAAATCAAAAATGGTCAATTCAGATTACCAGTAATGGATATTATAGGATCGTTAATGTAAATAGCGGAAAGGCTTTGGATATTAATGGATCTTCACTCAACAATGGCGGCACAGCTATTCAATGGTCATATAGTGGCGGRCGTAACCAGCAGTGGGCATTTTTGAAAATATAAACATTACAAACCAATAATCTGATACAGTTGCTCAGCGTTTATTTCAGGTGCTATCAGATCTTTTGGGCAGTCTGATTAAAAGCGAGGTTCATGCAATGAAAAAATTTCAGTTCCGTACACTGAAAAAATTTCAGAAAAAATGAAAATTTTTCAGCTTGACCGCCATAATCGCTTTATTTTCACCATTGGCATAGCGGTTGATTAATTAAAATTGGACCATCAGCGTCCAGAGAAAATTAATTGATTTATAGTCCATTTATTATTAAAAGTTTTAAAGGAGAAAACACTATGACATTGGTTAAATTCAATCCAGAAAAAAAGAATAGTTCATTATTGCCAGGCTTTAATGACATCTTTGAATCAGTACTTGGCGACACTTTTTTTACCGACCGTCGTTTAAGCAACGTTCCGGCTGTAAATATCTCGGAGTCAGCCGATCACTATCACATTGAGCTTGCTGCGCCCGGACTTAAAAAAGATGATTTCCGCGTTTCGGTAGAAAGGGATATGCTCACGATCTCAACTGAAACAAAAAACGAAAACCTTAGCGAAGGAAGAACCTATAACAGAAAAGAGTATAGTTATTCGGCTTTCACAAGATCTTTCACACTTCCGGAAAGTGCTGACATTGAAAAGATCAGTGCAAGCTATAACGATGGGATTCTGAAACTTGAACTTCCTAAAAAAGAGGAAGCCAAAGCGGTCGCCAGACAGATCGAAATCCAATAAAAAAAATGCCGCATATAGCGGCATTTTTTTTTAGATAATCCCTCCACCAGCTTTCGCACTAAAAGCGCTTTGCAGGATTAATTAATGGTAAGCTGAAATAAAAAACCGAGCCCTTTGTTAACTGGCTTTCTGCCCATATCTTTCCTCCATGTCTCTGTATAATCTCGGCAGATAGATAAAGTCCTATTCCAAAACCGGCAACAGTACTCATCCGATTGTTTTCTACCCGGTAAAACCGTTCGAATAGTTTTGGTATATCGTTTTCATCTATTCCCATCCCATGATCCATTATGCGGAATACGGCTTTATCATCCTCAAGATAACTGTCAATAGTTATTTCACTATCAGCCGGCGAATATTTCACCGCATTACTGATCAGATTATTGACCACATGTCCAAGTTTGTCCCTGTCTGCGTTCACAAAAAAACCGGGTTGGAATGCATATTTTATATTATGGTTGTTTACCGTTGCGATATATTCCTCTACCACTTCCTTAAGCAGGACAGACATTTCTATAGGCTGAAAATCCATCAGCATTTTTCCCGATTCCAAACGAGAGAGGTTGAGAAAACCATTGATCATGCCAGTCATTTTATTGATCTGACGCTCAGCGCCCTGGAGGGCCTTATCTGCAAAGCCATTCATCGTACCCATGGCTTTCAGCTGCATAACCTGAATATAACCTTTCATGGAAGTAAGCGGTGTCTTGAGTTCGTGACTAACCATTGCAATAAAATCGTTCTTCCGCTGTTCATCCCTTTTCTGATCTGTCACGTCCATTAAAACAGCATAAAAGCTATCAAAATCGCCAAAGCTGCCTTTTTTTAACTTACCAACTATCCTCATCCAACGGTTCTCACCGGAAATAAGATGCTTGATCGGATAGGTATAATCCAGGGGCTTTCCAAGATTGATACAATCCTGAAGAACCCCTTGAAGCGCTGATAGGTATTCGGAACCAACACTGCTCAGCACCATTGTCCAGCTCACCTCCCCCTCCAAAGGCAAACCGCAGAGTTTCCTGAACCGCTCTGATACTTCAACCCGTCCTGTTTTGATATCCAGGTTACAACTGCCCAGCTCAGCAGCGTCGAAGGCAGACTGTAAGTTATCTTCGCTCTCCCTCAGCGCATCGAGTGCATCTTTAAGCTGACCGTTGACTTCTTGCTGAAGATCATTGACTGCTGCGAGTTTTTCGTTGATAGTCTCGAGCTCCTGTGTCCTTAGCCTGACTGTATTTTCAAGATTTTCATTGAGTTCATCTGCATTTTTTCTTGCSGCTTCAAGTTCCCTGTTCCTCGTTTCCAAAAGCAACTGGTTTTTCTTCAGCTCGCTTAGGTCAGTAATAATGACGCTCAGTGAAGTGCCTTCATCAAGATTAAGCGCCTTTAGAGAGAGCTGAACCGCCAAGGAAGTTCCCGAGCTGTTGATGATATCTACTTCTGCCTTGGTGTCCACTTCCCAAGCGCCATCGATTGTCTCTCGAACAAAGGCCTGATCTTCTATTGAAAAAAATGCCAAAAAGTTTAGACCGATAACCTTTTCTAAAGGCAGCCCCAAAAGCCTTGCGAGTTGTGAGTTGCAATACAGTACCCTATATGATTCATCGAGGGTAAGTGCGCTTTCGGTCATCTGTTCGATAAAGATCCTGTAGGTATGATCAGCGCTCTTAAGCGTAAAAAGCTGATGACCATCCTGGCCATTTACAATCAGGGCATCAACTTCTCCAGAGCGGATTGCATGGATAATATCGTTGGCTTCCTCGAGCTGGATACGAAGTTCTTCATAGGCCCGCTCGAGCCTGATATGTTCACTTGACTTCTGCATAACTTAATAACTGATACCCAAACCTTTCAATACTTTCGCACGGTCAGAGCAGTCCCCGATCAGCTTTTTGATCGGAACTGGCGATTTTTTGATCAACATCGGGATGGCCGTCACATCTTCCTGCTGCACTAACAAGGGCTGCTGATGTGCATCAATGATATCCAGCTCATACCTGCCGGCAATAAATTCCTCGCATATTGCACGGATGTTGACAACTGCCCTTGCGGAAACTGGTGATGCACCTGCAATGAAAAGCCTAAGCGAAAAAAAATCGTCGCTTTGGGTACTGTCTGGATGATCGGGGTTTCCTATCGGCATAACTAATTATTAATCTTTGTACGTATGTCCAGTCCTACCAGAACCTTTTCCTCATTTGAAAGGTCACCTATAATTTTGCGGACCGGTTCAGGCACTTTTTTTACCAGTGTCGGAATGGCAAATATCTGATCACCTTCAGCCAGCTGTGGTTTTTCCAAAAGATCGATCACCTCAATACTATATTTTCCTTTCAGATGCTCCTCGCAGAGCTTTTTCAGGTTTTCCAGTGCGACTACCGATTTATTGGTTTTACCGGCCACATATAGCCGGAGTTCATATGCTTTCCCCACTATTTATTTGTTTTTGTTTACATTTTTTTCTTCTCCACCATCATCTCCCCTGCGCAGATCGGCAATTTTGCTTATCGTTTCGCCCATGATCTGTTTTTTTAAAGCCTCCTCAACATAAACTTTATTGAGTTCCTCTTCTGCTGATTCATATTCGGATCTTAGACTTTCTATCTTTGATTCTAAAATTTTCCGTTTGCGTTGAAGTTCACGGTCCTTACGGCTGACAGCCTGGGCATGGATGATCTCGCCGGTCTGCTCCATAAGCATCCTTGCCTCCCGCGCCGAGCCGGTTAGCACGCCATCCTCGGTAAGATATACATCCACCAGATCCAGTCCCTTATCTGTAATCACAAATTCGCGTATCTGGTTTGAATGTTTCATTCCTCTTGACTTCATGATATACAATCCACGGTTCCGCTCACCGTTGTTCTCAATATCACGGATTAAAAGCCAGGCATCAACAAGCGAAGAAACCCCTTCATCAGTCTGTTCGTTGACTATATTATTAAGGGTGAGGGCTGTAAACATTACCGTAATCTGTTCAGCCTGCAGAAAATCGATCAGGCGCACAAGCATAGTTTTCACATCACTAACCGATCCTATCGTGATCAGGTTGGTGATCGGG
>NZ_JBFTQI010000001.1:0-36631 GCF_056398925.1 Pedobacter sp. 01T416_2 | reverse complement strand
GGCCTGGTACTCACCTATATGCGGGCTTTTAGGATAGGCGATCGGGTAAAGATTGGAGAAGTTACAGGAGATATTATTGAAAAAACATTACTGGTTACCAGGGTACGCACTATTCAGAATGAGGTGGTTTCTATCCCGAACTCGACCGTGATGAATAACCATACGGTAAATTTTAGTATTGAAGCGCTTGAAAAGGGGCTCATCATCCATACCACAGTAACTATTGGTTATGATGTGCTCTGGAGGCAAGTGCACGAACTGCTCATTAATGCAGCCTTAGCAACAGAACTTGTTGATGCTGAACCGAAGCCATATGTGCTCCAAACCAGCCTTGACGATTATTATGTAAGCTATAGATTAAATGCCTTTACTAAATCGCCAAACCGGCAGGCCGTAATCTATTCTGCTTTGCATGCAAACATACAGGATCAGTTTAACCAGGCCGGAGTAGAAATTATGTCACCACATTATAAAGCGCTCAGAGATGGAAATGCCACCACCATTCCAGCAGATTACTTACCAAAAGATTATCAGGCACCATTATTTAGGACAGAAAATACCAATAACCCCAACGCACTACCAAAGAAATAAAACTTTATTGCCTCCGGGTATAATATATTATCGCCACAAAAAAAGTCCTATTATTTTGGCTTTTTTTGTTTACACTATAGCCAAAGCCCTCCTCATTTCCGAAAAGCAGACTTCTCACTTTGTTCTTAAAAAATTAAGAAATCGATAAAAAAGAAGAAGAAAAACAATTATTGGGATCAATATCGGCGTATCGGCATTTTTTTTGTAGCGAAACAAGTATGAAAAGGAATGATATAATCAGTGCGCTCTTAGGTATGTTGATTATGGCCATCACTTATTGGCTGCTGTTTTACAAGTTTTCTTCTCCTAAAGAGCGTAAAGAAATTAGAATATCCTCCTCAACACCACGATTAAAAAACTTAGAATAATTACTCCACACTGCTGTTTATTTAACAGCGTCTTTAATTTCATTTTAGACATGAATGGCTTTTTTTACAAAAACTATAAATTCTATAGTTTTTGTAGTCTTTTTGATAATTTTTTATATATTTGTCAAAATGATGTTAATTATATTAACGATAAATTAAATTACAATGCACCATTTACAATTTGTTTCCATGCGAATGTGCCTTTCCTGTTGTTGCTAATACAGCAGCGCTCCTCACCCCCATTCTTTTTTAAATAATTACTGGCCTAAGGCTAACTGCAGAAGTGTATCTTTTCTAAACAGCGTACAAAATGAGATAGTGTCTATCATAAAAAACAAAACCGACAGGGAAGCCCTGCCGGATATTATTCGATAACCAGCGTAACGCCAATCACTTCTGGTTATCAAGTGTTTTACTAACAATTCAAATCATTAAATAAAACTGTATAAATATATGGAAAAATCTATCCATAGAAAAAAAATAGCCACCAGGCTGATGGTATTTCTTGCAATTGCCATCTTTACCAAAAATGCAAGCGCACAGCAAAGTACCCCAATCATTAACTCAACGTTAATAGGATCAGTAAAAGATTCGATAACGAAACAGCCTATCGGCAATGTGGTTTTGGCCATAAAAGGAACTACACATGCCGTAACCAGCGCAGCCGATGGAAGCTTTTCGTTCCGTACCGGACAAAAATTCCCTTATACCCTCATAGTAAGTTTTATTGGTTATCAAACCAAAGAGATTGTGGTTGATGGAAGCCCGATTACCATTCTATTGGCAGAAAAAGCAAGTAGCCTGAACGATGTTGTTGTAATGGGGTATGGCAGCCAGAAAAAAAGCGACGTTACCGGATCGGTAGGCTCGGTTTCCAAAAACCTGTTGGCACAACCCGCTGCAAGTTTCGATAATATGCTACAAGGCGGTGTTTCTGGTATCGGCGTAACACAAAACTCGGGGCAACCGGGCGGTACAGCCACGGTGAGGATCAGGGGCGGTAATTCCATCTCATTTGGTAATGCGCCGCTCTACGTTATAGATGGTTTTATTGTATACAACAACAACGACAATGCTAACGTTGGTTCCATTGGCACCAGTTCAAACGCACTCTCCACCATTAATCCAAGCGATATCGAATCGGTAGAAGTACTAAAAGATGCATCAGCAACAGCCATTTACGGATCGAGAGGAGCCAATGGGGTAATTATCATCACCACAAAAAAAGGGAAAAAAGGTGTAAACAACGTAAATTATAATGCCTATTACGGTACGCAAACCGTAGCAAGAAAGCTCAATTTACTAAATGGAGCACAATGGGCAACCTTAATAAACGATGTAAATACAAGTGATGGTGTGCCGAAAACTTATAACGATGCACAAATAGCTACGTTTGGTTCAGGATCAGATTGGCAAGGTTCGGCTTTAAGTAACGCACCAATCTTTAATCAAGAGCTTTCTGTTTCAGGGGGAGATGAAAAATCGAGGTATTTAATTTCGGGCAATTACTTTAATCAGGACGGTGTAATATCAAATTCAGGATATAAAAGATATTCAGCAAGGATTAATTACGAGAAAGACATTTCAGAAAAATTTAAAGTTACAGTCAATTTTTTCGGCAGCAGATCTATAGAGAACAAGCTACCGGGCAGTGCATACAACAGCATTAACTTTAGCAATGCCTATGCAAGCTTAATCCTCACCAGCCCTATTGCCACAATTAAAAATGCCGACGGCAGCTATAATATCAGTAATCCACTAAATGCAGTGCCAACTAATCCCTTACAGGATATAGTGACCACTACAAACCAAAATACCCTCAACCGGATATTGGGCAACATTGCAGCCGAATATAAAATTTTAAAAGATCTAACACTTAAAGTTACGGCAGGGGTCGATATCCTGAACACCAATCAGCAATATTATGCCCCTTCTTTTACAGCCTCACCGGCAGGAGGATCTACAGGTTATGCTACCAAAGGCTATGCTGCCCTGGGCTCGGGCAATGCATTAAGCTGGCTGAACGAAAATACCCTTACCTATAACCATACTTTCGGAGATAAACACTTCCTCAATGCACTTGTGGGTTATTCTACGCAGTACGAAAATGGTAAATCTTTTACCACATCAGCGCAACAGTTTCCCAACGATTTAACCACGTTTGATAATTTATCTTATGCTGGTATTGCCAACCTGCCCAACTCAGCTGCCCACAGTTCGAGCCTTAACTCGGTTCTTGCACGTATTAACTATTCTTACCTGCACCGCTACAATATTACCTTATCCGAAAGGGCCGATGGTTCTTCCAAACTTGGTAAAGAAAATAAATGGGGATTCTTTTCTTCTGTAGGTGTTTCGTGGAATGTTAACGACGAAGAATTTTTTAAACCGCTCCAAAATATAGTTAACAGCCTGAAAATTCGCTTAAGTGCAGGCCAAACAGGCAATTCGGAAATACCGCCATACAGTTCGCTCTCTTCATTGTCGCCAACCAACTATTACCTTGGCGGGAAACTGGTTACTGGCATATCGCCCATACAAATTGCCAATCCGGACCTGAAATGGGAAACCACTACTCAGTATAATGCAGGTTTAGATTTGGGCTTTGTAAACAACCGGATAACCATTGCCTTTGATGCTTATTACAAAAAAACAACCGATTTATTGCTTAATGTGCCGCTCCCATTATACACCGGCTATGCAAGCGCGCTAAAAAATATCGGGAGTGTATCTAACCGTGGTATTGAGTTTTCTGTGAATAGCGAAAATATAAAAACACCCGCTTTTAACTGGAAAAGCACATTGATTTTTAGTGCCAATCGCAACAAGGTGCTAAGCCTGGGAGAAAATGTAAAAAGCTTTTTCCCCGTTGCGCCAACAGGACAGGTGTCGCCCGTAATTGTACAGGTTGGCTTGCCGGTTGGTACTTTTTGGGGTTATAATACGAACGGACTTTTAAAAACGGCCGATCTTACTAATGGCACACCACTGTTGGGAGGTGTACCGCAGCAGGCTGGCGATACAAAATATGTAGATAGCAACCAGGATGGTATTATTACCACTGCCGATAAACATAACCTGGGTAGTGCACAGCCAAAGTTTACAGGCAGTTTAAACAATACTTTTAATTACAAGGGAATAGATCTGTCGATATTTTTCCAGGGTTCTTATGGCAACAAGGTATTTAACTTGCTTCAGCAAAGTTTAGAGCGCCCTACCCTTACCCAAAACGCATCGGCAACATTGTTAGACCGTTGGACACCACAACACCAGGATGCGACTGTTGCACGCGCCACCAACTCGCCGGTACCACAGGTAACCGACCGCCTAATTGAAGATGCCTCATACCTAAAGCTTAAAAACGTTTCATTGGGCTACACCTTTAAAACAGAATGGGCAAATAAAATCAAGTTTAAAAATTTAAGATTTTATGTGTCCGTTCAAAATCTGTTCACCGTTACAAAATACACTGGCCTGGATCCTGAGGTAAATTTTTACGACAATGACAATACCAAACAGGGAATCGATTTTGGAACATACCCGGCCACCAGAACCTTTTTGGCTGGCTTATCCATTACTTTATAAAATTAATATACAGATGAAAAAAACAATCACCCATCCTATAATCTGGTTATTAACAATCATAATATTTACGGCTACAGCCTGCAAAAAACTCGAAGAAAACCCGAGTTCAGTTATTGTAAGTTCGCAGTTTTTTAAAACACAATCGGATGCGATTTCTTCAGTTAATGCCGTTTATAGTTCTTTAAACAGCGACCCGAACGGCGATTTCCCTTTATATGGCCGCCAATTAAACCTATTGGTAGAAAATGCAAGCGATAACCAGATTTTTAGTCCGAGCAATACCAACCCTGATGTGCGGGCTTTAGGTGTATCAACGTATATCCCTTCTAACAGCCGGATACAGAAAGTATGGCAACAATTGTACTTCGGCATCAATAAGGCCAATATTGCGATTGATAATATATCCAATGTTTCTGCGGATACCGTTTTAAAAAACAGGCTGGTGCGCGAAGCCAAATTTATAAGGGGCCTGCTGTACTTTAACCTGGTGAGGTTATATGGCGATGTACCATTGGTACTGCACGAGCCTAAAAGTGTAAATATTGAAGATTTATTGGTTAAAAGAAGTGCTACTGCAGCAGTTTACCAGCAGATTATTGCCGATTTAACAGATGCCACCAGTTTGCCAAAAAATTATGGCACAGCCGATTTAGGCAGAGCAACATCGGGCGCAGCCCACTCACTGCTGGCAAAGGTATATGTTACGCAGCAATTATGGCCCAAAGCCCTTACCGAACTCAATACCATAATAAACGGTGGTTACGGTTATGCACTGTTTCCTAATTATAAAGATGTTTTTCAAAAAGCAACCAAGAACGGCATCGAGCATATTTTTTCTGTACAGTTTGAAAGTAATCTGGGGGCAAAAAATGTTGTACAAAATCTCAGTCAGAGTTTTACTTCATTTAATACAGGAACTTTCCCCATTGATGTACCTGCCAACAAAAGTGTTTACGAACTTTTTTCTCCTATAGATACCAGACGCGAAACCACTTTTTATGATTCTGTTTACAATGCGGCAACAGGCAAGTATGTGGTTTTTAAAAATGCCTATACGCCATATTTCAACAAATTTGTTGATTATACCTTAAGCCCCTTAAATACCCAGGCACAGAGCGGGGTAAACTATCCTGTAATCAGGTATGCAGATATATTGCTGCTTTACGCAGAAGTGGTAAACAACATCAGCGGGCCAAGCACCGAGGCTTACAATGCCATTAACAAAGTAAGGGCAAGGGCAAAAATTGCAGATTTAACGCCTGGTTTATCTGCAGATGCATTTAAAGACTCTGTTTTCTTAGAGCGTAGAAAAGAATTTATCCAGGAAGGCCATCGCTGGTTCGATCTGGTAAGGCAGGGTGGTAATATTTATGTAGATGCCCTCAAAAAAATTCCCGAAAAATTGGCTGTTTCCTCAAAAAACATCCTGTTTCCTATCCCTCAAACCGAAAGAGAACTCAATACGCTACTCACACAAAATCCGGGATATAATTAATTATTAATTTAAAAAGAAAGAAAAAAATGACAGCATCAGACTTTAGCATCTTAGGGAAAAAGATATTGGTGGGCATTATTGTAACGCTGATCCCCTTTATCATCATTTTTGGTGGCCTTTACCTTACCCAGCGATTACTTGGCAACAAGCCAGCACCACAAACCATTAACAAAAACTAAAATCCTATGAACCATGAAAATCGAAGAAAAAACCCGGCAAAAAATCATTAGAAATGCGGTATTAAGCCTCTTTATCTATGTATTGCCTATTGTGTTAATGTTCGTTACGTTTTACATTACCGGCGACAGGCCCTGGCTAAAACAACAGCACAAAGCTGAAAAAACTAAATCTGTAAACCCTAAAAATTCATCAAGCAATGGAACCAGTGATTAATTTTATCAAAAACATAATCGAAAACCTAAATGGTTTCGGTTTTCCTTTTTTAGTATTCTTTATTGGCGTACTCGAATTCTCTTTTGGCTTATATAAAGGTAAGTGGCCAAAAAACGAACGTTTTGTTGATATCGCCTGCTTTACCCTGCCAAGATTGGTGATCAGGCCAATTGTGGCCTACTATGGCCTAAAATTTTTACCATCCGTACTGCCTGGTTTAAAGAATACCTTTGAGTGGGTCCCTTTCTTTTGGGGTTGCATCATTATTGCCATTGCCGATGATCTTACCCAGTATTGGTACCACAGGCTGCACCATGAAATTCCGTGGTTATGGCGTTTTCACCGTACCCACCATTCTGCATCGTATATGGGCATGGCCATGGCCAGCAGGCAGAATGCCATTTATACCCTGTTTTTTTCACAAACCTACTTAACCACAGCCCTGGTATATTTAGGACTTGGCATACCTGCCATTGTGGTAAGAGGAATTAAAGGTACCATTACCACCCTGGCTCACTCGAGCATTCCGTGGGATAAACCTTTTTACAAATACAAAATACTGCACCCACTGGCCTGGGTACTCGAAAGAACAATTTCTACACCAGCTACCCACCATGCGCACCATGCGGCCACAACAGATGATGGCGTGGGTTACTACAAGGGCAACTTTGGCAATATGTTTTTCTTATGGGACATTATTTTTGGAACAGCTTTAATTACGCGCAAATACCCTAAGGCTTATGGCATTTCGCATTACGAAGGCGACCAATGGTATGCACAATTGTTATGGCCTATTTTTAAATCGAAAGTTGCCGGTAGTGAGTTGGCTAAAAATGGCCCTGTTGTAAGAGTAGATGAATTTTTACCTGCTAATCACACGGAAAAGAGAGATGAAGATACTTTTGAAGAAGAAGAATTTTATTACCAGCCTAAACCTACATTGGTAAAGAACTAATTTTAAAGGTCGGAATTTTTAATTCCGACCTTTAAAATTAGGATTATGTTTTAACCAACATTTTGCAAAAACAAGTTCAAATCCTCTTCTTTCCCTAAACCTAACTTTTGTTTAATCCGGTAGCGGCTCATGCGCACACTTTTGGCTTCGATATGCATCAGCTGGGCAATTTTTTTGGTATCCATCTTCAAGTGCAGATAAGCGCAGAGTTTTAGATCGAGTGGGGTGAGTTTTTGTTGTGCCCTTTGATTTAACAGCGAGAAAAATTCTGGATGTACCTGTTGGATCTGAAATTTTGCTTCCTCAAAATCGTTATCCAAAAGCAGTTCTTCATTCCAGATTTTATTAATATTCAGTTGATCGTTGGCACTGAGCTTTTCTTTGATCTGAAAAAGCATCTCTTTTTTATGTTCCAATTGTAACTGATTGGCCATTACTTCTTTCTGTAATTGTTGTTGCTGGCTTTCCAATAACAGTTGCTCTACCTTTAACCTTGCCTGCTCTTCCTTTTCCAGCCTCATCTGCAGTTCAGCATCCTGCTTTTCCAGAYGCAGCTGTTTTTCACGCTGCAGTGAATACCTAAGCCTGAAATGATAGGAACGGAACATAAATATCAGGCCAAGCAAAGAAGCGATCGCAATACCAATGTATAGATACTTTTGCTGTTGCGCATATTTTTCACTTTGCTTTAACAGCTTCACCTCATTGTTTTTTTTTTCAGTTTCGTATTGTACTTCTAGTTTTTGGGCATTCAAAGCCTGCTTCTGATCAAAGAGTTTACTGTTGTATGCTGTTGCTTTTTTCTGAAACTCAAGTGCCTTTGTGTAATTGCCATTTTGCTCATAAAAGCTGGATAATGCCGTTACAATATTGATCAGTGTATAATAATATGGCGCCTGCTGGTCTTTCATCATACTATAGGCCTCTTGTAAATACCCTTCAGTCATGGCTGTATTTTTATCTCTTTTGGCGTATTCGCTCAAAATTCCCAAACTACTCGCCCTAACCTCTTCCCCATTCAGCACTCCTCTCATTACGTCGTTGGCCATATTTGCGTACCGAATGGCATTTGCTTTCGCAGCCTGATCTGTATCAGGGAAGTATTTCAAATAATAATCTGCACTATTGATGCAAGCCATAGCGTATGTTTTTCTGGCAACGTATTGAGGGTACTGTTTAAAAAGATCTTGCACTTTATCTAAGTAGTAAATAATGCTATCCCGCTGTAATTCTCTTTTGGTTGCTACAAAATTGTAATCGGCAGCTACCGACAGTGCAATATAACAGTTACTCAATAGGTTATAGTCGGTAGTTTTAAGTGCACTTTCAGTAGCCTTTTGAGCGTATCTATTTACATTTTTTACGCCGTCCCACCTCGTATTCAGTGCATATAACTGGTAATATATTTTAGCAGTAAGATAAGGATCGTATTTTTTCTCCAACATTTTAAGCCCCATCTGGCAATACTTAGTTACCAGTTCGTTATTGTCGATAGCATTGTAAAATAAAGCCTGCGCATAATAAGCATAAGCTAAGGCAATAGGCTGTTGTGCCTTTTGCCCAATAGCTAAAGTGGTATCGCTTGTTTTTTTCAACAAAGCAAACTGCTTCATATTTGCATAAACATTAGTCAGCATGGCATATGCTTTTGTGGCTTCGGTAGCGTTTTTGAGTTTTATGGCCAAACTTACACTTTGTTGCGCCTTTACAATTGCGGCTGCATAGTTTGCATTAACCCTATATCTTTCTGCCAACTGCGTAAGCAGGGCTGGTTTATCCTTCTCACTTAAATGATCGAGCGCTGTACTATCCAATAAGCTTTGCGCCTGGGCCGTATAACAACCTATAACTATCCCAATCAAGAGTAATATGTTTTTAAAAACCAGATGCTTCATATCGTAAAATTAGTATAAAGATTGGAGCTTGGGTAAAATTGTAGACAAAAGCTGAAAACAACTAAAAAACATAAAACACTAACCAACAACAACTTAAGAATACCTGTAGATGTATTGTAGACGTTTTTAAAAAATACAGTAGATGTTCTGTAGGCGGCAAGTTCTTTTAAAGAGCGATGATTAACTCCAAATTTGAACTAAATAATTTTTCAATCTAAAAAAACAGAAATCATGGACAACAAAACCCTTTCAATCATTTCTTACATCACCCTTATCGGTTGGTTAGTAGCTTATTTTATGGGAAAAGATAAAGCTGACAATTTGCTTAAATATCACTTAAGACAGTCGTTAGGCCTCGCCATTGTGAGTATCATTTTCAACATAGCGTTTACCATCATTGCCCTTGTAGTGCCCAGTTTATCTTTTTTGGGGTTTGTTGGTTATGCATTTATCATTCTTTGGGTTATGGGGATTATCAATGCGGCTAATGGTGCACTAAAACCCGTTCCACTTATTGGTAAATGGTTCGAAGACAAGTCTTCATTTGTTGGTAAATACTAAAAAGAAGTTTATGCGCCTCAACATCAAAAATGTCATGCTAATGGTGATGGTCTCGACCATCACTGCATGCAACCTTAGGGTAAATACCCCCGAAGAATATTTTGACCAGGCAGCCTTAAACGCCAATGATATATCACGTTTTGGCACTTACTATTTTGAAGGCTATCAGGAATATCTTAAAAAGGTATCTGGTCCCGGTAAAGTTACCAATTGCGAAGAATACATGAAAAATTCGATTGCCAGGGCCGAAAAGAACTTGGAGAAAGTAAAGAAACTGCAGCCAACTCCAGAAACAAAACCTATGCTGGATGCTTCAATAATACTGCACAACTATGTTTTAACAAGTTACAAGGAAGAGCATCTCAAAATAGCCAAAATGATAGATAAACATGGGCCCGAGGAAAACATCAACAAGGCCTTAACTGAACTCGATACCAAACCCTATGACTCATTTATTGAGAAATACAATAAGCTATGGAAACTTGCAGATGCATATGCTAAGGACAATAACATTGCAGTAGAAAAGATGCCTCTTTAGCAATTCATCCATTCTGTGACTTAATCATTTAAATACAATGCTAAACATAATAGAATTTAAAGAAAATTTAGGCCTAGCCGAGGTCCCGAGCGAGTTGGAAAAACTGATTTATTTCCAAAATAATATCTCTTCCTTCGAAAATTATGCTCAAGGCTTTGGTGTTTTAATCGATGATAAATCGGGCTTAAAAAGCTGGAGTGAAGATGAAAATTTTTTAAACCAGTTACTGCCCTTTGCACAGGCAAACGGTTCGGGTTCGTTTTATGCGATTTGGAACGATGGAACTAATAAAGGTTTAAACCAAATGCCTGTTGTGGTTTTTGGAGACGAAGGAGGAGTTCATATTGTTGCAGAAAATATTCAACAGTTTTTACATTTACTCACCTATGATACCGAAATCTGGGTTGATTCTGAGGAAACCTATTTCTATAAAGATGAGAAAAGCTATGAAGAAAGTGAAGATCTGGGTGAATATTTAAAGTGGATGAAAGGCGATTACAACCTGGATCGGATTGAGGCGCCCAATGAGTTGATTAACACCGCCCAGCAAAAACACAAAGAAAACTTTGATCAATGGTTTGGAGGGTATTTTAAGGAAGAATAAATTACGCAATAAAGTAACAATGTGGAGCGATAAATACAACTATTATAACATTAAAAGCGATCGGGAGCATGCTGTAAAAATAGAAGCCGATAGCGTAATGAATGTGCTGTTACAAACGGGGAATTTCGTTCGAAAAAATCATCAAACCTTAAGCAATGCAGATCATTTTCCTTGGGTCGACATTATTTTGGCAGAAGCAAAAGATGGAAATTTTGCTTCTTCAATAAAGAAAACAGGCTTTATTAATTTGATTGCCATTGTTTGTGCCAAAGGAAAGACCCTTGATCAGGAGCTATACATTAAAACATTTTTAAATTAGCCGAAAAATTAAACTGGAGGCTATATCTGGAAGCAGATGATCAGGGAAATGAAAATATAGAAATTGGCCACATTCTTTAATTTCCGTTACAATAAAAACAAAATACAGCGCAATTAAGGAAAAATCATCATTTTGTAATCCATCTAACCTAAACAATTATGGGAAAAGGACTTTCGATATTCTGGATACTTTACATGTTGTTTTTTGCCATTCCCTTCCCGATGTTGTTATATTACAACATTAAGAGCGACAACATGCCGAACTTGATGGAACGCGACCCATGGCTATCGTTAAGTTTGGTAGCGGTTGCTGTGTTATTATGGATTATTCTTTTAATAGGCTATTACCGTAAATGGGTAATCCGTACTTTTTCGATAAAGCACAATATAGAAAAACTCAAAAATACCGGTGAGCCACGTGAAGCCAAAATTATAGAGGCTGTAAAAGTGTCAAAACCTAAAGTGGCTTATGATGCCTATGAACTCACACTCCAGTTTAAAAATCTGGCGGGTAGTGAAATCAGGCAAAAAACCACAATAAACGATTCAAAACCTTACGAACGCCGCTATGAGGTTGGTAAAACCGTGGGCATACTGTTGGATAAGGAAGCAAACAAAGTCCCTTATCTCATTATCGCCAGTACAGAAGTGAGCATAAACAAAACCATAGTAGCGCTGGTTAACTTGGGTTGGCTCACTTTTACCTGTATCGTTGCTGGCTATTTTGTTTATTCCTATTCCTCAGAAAGCGAAGGCATGGGCTGGCGTTTTATGAGCATAGGTCATCCGTTATTGGTTTGCCCCGCAGTACTTCTTTTTTACCGGTTTTTAGGTACTATTATCCAAAGCAAATTTTGGGGTAAGCCAAATGAATTGTTCCCAATCAAATTTAAAGGTATCCGGACAACTGCCAGGTTGATTAAGGCCAGCCAGACCGGAACCTTTATTAACGAACAGCCAATGATTAACTTTGAACTGGAATTTACCGATCAACATAACCAAAAATATAAGGCAAACCTAAAAAAGATTGTTGACCTGCTCGATCTGGATATAACCAAACAGGAACATGTATCCATTTTTTACCTCAAAGAAAATCCACAGAAAATTGCCCTTGAAAAAGACCTGAACGAAATTAAAGGAGAATTCTGATGAAAAACTTAAACAACATCTCCAGCCTGATCATATTGTCTTGCCTCCTGTGTTTGAGCTGCAAACAGGTCACAAAAAGTGTGGACGAAACCTTTCATCCAAACGATTCTTTGGCTAAAAAATACAATAAAGAAAACCGTATCGGATCAGAAGGCGAATATACCAGAACCACTAAAACGACAACTTCTACACATCATCATCAGGAGAAATTTGTGGTGATAAACGGTGATACGGTTAAAACGCCAGAACTTCAGGACAAGGCAAAAGAACTTTTTCATGATCTGGAACTATTAAAACAAAAGCAAACACCAGCAGATAGCAAGGAAATCCAAAAAAGGGTAAATGAATTTTTAAAGGATATGAACCTGCCTCAGCCAGGGGCAAAAAACAGCAATACAGAAAAACCAACAGCAAAAGTCAGGAAAGGAATGTTAAGTGCTTCACAATTAGCACAGGCTGAAGAGAAACTAAGGCGGCTGCCACAATACCGTGATAGAGAAATTGTGATATATGAATCTGTACACTTTTATGAGGATGGCTCCATTAAACTGGCCTTACAGCATCCGGAAAACCCTAAATATGTAGATGCATACCAATACAAAGATGGTTATTGGTCTGATCCAAAACCTGTACAGGCCAGGAATATCGAGCGCAGGACATTTCCTTTAAGTAAAATAAATTTTGCAGATGCACACAAGGTAATGCAAATTTATAATGATAAAGCCGCTCAGGTTGAAGGTGCAAAACCCACCACTACGGCCTACATTTCAATTTGGGATGATGGTATGCGTTGGTTTCCTTCCACAATAAATGGCAGCCGCGAGCGCTACGACCTGCAATTCAATAACGATGGTACCCTAAAGCGTTTTAGGCAGGAGTGAAAAATAAGAATGGGAAAAGCTTATTCCTTTTGTACAACAGAAAATTGATGCTCAAGTTTTCCCGATTTTCAGGTTCAGATCTGCCGTCGTTACCATAAAGTTGCTGACCACGTAGTAGCTACAAGACAATTGAAAATACTACTTCTACTTGTAAAACAAGTTCAGCAGGACAAAATCTCGAATCTATTTAACCAAACTCAATGCTTTTCTTAAATCTACATCGTTATTGCGCACCACATCTTCGGGTTTGTAGTTTACAACATAATCGGGAACAATACCTCTCCCTTTAACTGGATTTTTAGCCATCGAAACTACCCTCATCCAAGGAAAATCGACTGCAATTTTGGTATTGGGCAAGGTTAGTTTCTGAAGGGTTACCCCATTACAGCCCTCTTCAGTGCCTGCGGTTTCCCTTCCTATAAATTTAACATTCTTCCGTTGTGCTTTTAAAGCAGCCGTAAGCAATGCGCCCGACGAAAAGGTAGCACCATCAATTAAAACAATTAGGTTCCCGTTAAAATGATCCTTTTCTGCCAGTTGAAAAGGCCCATAAATCCGGCCAAATGCAGGGGTTGCATTAATATGATACCAATTACCTTCTTTACCGCCAGTTTTAAAGCCCAGCACAAATCCTTGCGTTACGGTTGTATCAAAATATTTTGAAAAACGGTTCTGTGCCAGATCGGCAACTCTTGATTTCACATCCTTAACAATGTTAAAAGAGGAATCGGCGAGGTAAGATAACAATTGTGTAGCTACCCTGATGTCACCACCTGTATTGTGCCTTAAATCTAACACCAGGTTTTTGATTCCTTTTTCTCGGATCGATGCAAAAGCATTTTTATACACAACAGTATCTGCGTATGCAAAAGGAGGTGCCGAAAACCATGCGGTGGCTGTTTTTTTTAAAAACCTCAGCCGACGATCAGGAATATCCTTGACAACAACCCAGTTTGCAAAATTATCGACTGGTTTTAACTTCGGATCTTCTGCTATTGCCCCATCTTCTGCCGCTTTCACATTTATGTTTTTTATTGCACCATTAGCGGTACGAAGTTTAATCTGATATGGGCCTGGCCAATGGTAACATTTATTACAGGCATCTTCAAAACCGTCATATTCGCTCAGAAATAGTTCTTTAAATGTTTCAGCATAACCATCTCCGCAATACAAACCATATCCATGTTCAATTATTGCCGAAACCGCTATTCCGTTAATATCGATAATTTCATCTCCTGTGTTCACCTCGGTTGTTTGATGCATCGTTATCCATACACGGTGGTTCCTTACCAGTACTTTAAAAGGGAGGTGGGGAACCTTTTCATTGGCCGATGGCTTAAATAATGCTGAATGTTTTAACTGCGTATGCCCGCACCTCAACCCGCAAATAAAAGGATAAATCTGATCGATAAACTGGCTTTCGGTAAGTGGCGATTTTATTGAGGTATAAGTTTTATCATAGGCCTTTTGCAGATCTGCAGGTGAGGTATAAAACCCATAGCCAGGATGCAATTCTTTAACTACCGACCACAAAACAGATAGATCATCATGCATGCTTTTTACGTTAAGCATATTTTTACCAAGTGTTTCAGTAACTACGCTCCTTCTTTTATTTGAAGTATTGCCTCCACAACCGAAGGCAATGACCATTAGAAAGAAAACAAAGATTTTCACAAGATGCGTTTTCATTGCAGGATGATTATTTACATGCAATATACTGGAAGTTAAATGGGAACTAAAATTTCAATCATCCACTGCTAGATTATTAACCAACATTTGTGATTTTATTTTTATTTCAAAATAATAGCAGATCTTAAACCCCAAGGCAATAAGATTCCCCACTGCATGGGAATGACGATCGACTTCGACCTCATAACAACTCTGTACCCTCTGCGCCTTTCTCTTTGTGGCCTCTGCGGTTAAAAAATGGAATTAATTCTGAAGATTAACTGCGGTTAAAACTGTTTAACTACAACAAATCCTTCAACACTACCCATACGTTTTCGGCAAGAATCTTATCTCCTTCAGCAGTTGGGTGTATACCATCGGCCTGGTTTAATGTCGGAACACCACCCACCTTATCCAATAAAAAGGGGATCAGTGCCATTTGGTTTTTCTTTGCCAGATCAGGAAACATGTTTTTAAAGTCGGCAGCATATTTGGCACCCATATTAGGCGGAACCTGCATACCGGCCAACACCATTTTAGCATCAGGGTATTTAGCTTTTACACGATCAATAATCGCTTGAAGGTTTTTAACCGTTTGTGATACAGGCAACCCGCGCAATCCATCATTTGCGCCAAGTTCGAGCACGAAAATATCCACTCGCTGCTTAAGTAACCAATCTATCCGCCCTTTTCCGCCAGCAGAAGTTTCGCCACTTAAACCACCATTAATTACTTTGTAAGGCATTTGTAAAGAATCGATCCGATTTTGGATCAACGCCGGGTAAGCTTCCGTTGGATCGAGTCCATAACCTGCAGTCAAGCTGGTCCCAAAAAAGAGGATATTCTTCTGCTCAGTAGCCACGGAAGCCGTTTTTTGGTCAGTCGAATCTAAAGTTTTATCGGCATTGCTTTTATTTTCGCGGTTTCCGCAGCTCAGCAGTACAAGGCTCAAAACAAATAGCCCCATTAATCGTTTTCGTAACATATCTAATTAATCTATATCTAATTATTGTTTAAACCATTACCTTAACAGGCAGTGCCTCGTTATGTTTGGCCACAATCTATACGCAAACCCTAAAAATTCAGCTATTGGAAAGCATATTGAACATCCGAAATGTAAGCAAAATTTACCAAAGTGCCGGACGGAAACTGACCGTTTTGGATAACATTAATTTTTCGATAGCAGCTGGCTCAACTGTGGCCATAACGGGTCCTTCGGGAAGCGGAAAAACAACCTTACTTGGTTTATGTGCCGGATTAGATAGGGCCAGCAGCGGAACGGTTGAACTGAATGGTATTGCCTTAGAGAAACTGAATGAGGATGAAAGGGCGGCAATCAGAAATCAATATGTAGGTTTCATTTTTCAGAACTTTCAACTGTTGCCCACTTTAACGGCACTCGAAAATGTAATGGTACCTTTAGAATTAAGGGGGGCAAAAAACATCCGCTCACATGCATTGGAACTGCTGGATAAAGTTGGCCTTGCCGACCGTTCGCATCACTATCCCGTACAGCTATCAGGTGGTGAGCAACAGCGTGTTTCGCTGGCAAGGGCATTTTCGAATCAACCGGCTATTCTTTTTGCAGATGAACCTACCGGAAACCTTGATGCGGAAACCAGTGAAAAAGTGATCAAATTGCTTTTTGATTTAAATAAAGATGCGGGAACCACATTAATTATCGTAACACACGATCTTGAACTGGCTGCCAGAACGGCAAGGAGCATTAAAATTAAAGGCGGCGTAATCATTTCAGACGAAAACCCTACTTATGCCTAATAGCCTCCCAAAACAATCTATTAAGTTTTCGTGGCTATTTAAAATGGCCTGGCGCGATAGCAGGAAAAACCGTGCACGTTTATTACTCTTTATCTCCTCTATTGTTTTGGGCATTGCAGCCCTCGTTGCGGTTTATTCGTTTAAAGATAACCTGCAAAAGGATATTGATGCACAGGCAAAAGAACTTACAGGAGCCGATCTGGTTTTAGATAGCCGGAAGGGCGTAAGCAAAGCGATGCAAAAAATGCTCGATACACTTGGTGATGAACGATCGCAGGAGAAAACATTTGCTTCGATGATCTATTTCCAGAAAGGCGGAGGCAGCCGCTTGGTACAGATGAAAGCCCTGGAGGGGAATTACCCTTATTATGGCACAATAGAAACCATTCCCCTAGCCGCTGCAAAACATTTTCAATCGGGAAGAAATGCATTGGTAGATCAAACGCTAATGCTGCAGTTTAATGCAAAAGTTGGCGATTCGGTAAAAATAGGCGATCTCAATTTCAATATACTGGGCACTTTAACCAAAGCTCCGGGCCAAACCGGTATTGGTGCAAGTATTGCGCCTACCGTTTATATTCCATTACAAATCCTCGATAAAACCAATCTGATTAAAACCGGAAGCCGGATCAACAATAAATTTTATTTCAGGTATAACGATCCATCCAAAATAGATGAATGGGTTAAAAAGCAGGACAGCAAATTAGAAAAAGAAGGTTTCGATGCCGATACGGTTGAATCGAGGAAAGAACAGACCGGAAGATCGTTTAAAGATGTAAACCGTTTTCTGGCTTTATCTGGTTTTATCGCTTTGCTGCTGGGTTGTGTTGGTGTAGGTAGCGCTATCCATGTGTACATTCAGGAAAAACTAAGTGCAATTGCCACACTGAGGTGCTTAGGATTAAAATCACGTCATGCATTTTTAATCTACCTTATCCAGGTCTTTTTCATTGGCTTAATTGCCTCTGTTTTAGGGGCAGCTTTAGGCACAGGGATACAGTTTTTGCTTCCACTGGTATTAAAAGATTTTCTACCGATCGAGATTACCATGCAGGTTTCCTGGCTGGCAGTTGGTCAGGGTATTTTATTGGGGCTGATCATCTCGATCCTCTTTGCACTTCCCTCACTCCTATCCGTAAGAAGGATTTCGCCATTAAATGCCATCCGGATTTCTTTCGAAAAAGCAACTGGAAAAAGAGATCCGCTAACCTGGTTGGTATACCTGTTTATGGCGGTCTTTATTACGGCCTTTACGCACTTGCAGATGAAAACATGGATACAAACGCTGGCTTTTACCGCAAGTATTGCCATCGCTTTTGTGCTGTTGATTATCCTGTCTAAAATATTGATGTTTCTGGTGAGAAAACTCTTACCCAATTCATCCAGTTATTTATGGCGACAGGGCTTTGCCAACCTTTACCGGCCGAATAACCAAACCTTGATGCTTACCGTTTCTATAGGTTTATCAACCGCATTTATCTGCACCCTATTTTTTGTTCAGGGGATCTTAATGAGTCGCGTTACACTTTCATCAGGTGCTAACCAACCTAACATGGTGATGTTCGACATCCAGAATACGCAAAAAGAAGGATTGGACAGTTTAACCAAAGCTTTCAAATTGCCGCTAATGAACCAGGTGCCTGTAATTACCATGCGCATTGAAGAAATTAACGGAAAGAAAGCCAGTGCAGATACCAATAACAGAAGGGCTTATCGCAACGAAATCAGGGCTACCTACCAGGATACTTTAACCGCAGCAGAGAAAATTACATCAGGCAAATGGACTGGAAAAATAAAATCTAATGAAACGGTTTATATTTCACTGGATCAGCGTTATGCCCAGCAGATTCATGTTGAGCTGAATGATAAAATTCTTTTTAATGTGCAGGGTATGATGATACCAACAGTTGTTGGAAGTTTGAGGGAAGTGAACTGGAGCAGGATGCAGACCAATTTTAGGGTTGTTTTTCCAGCAGGGGTATTAGAAGAAGCACCACAATTTCATGTGTTGATGACCAGGGTACCATCGGGCGAAGTTTCAGCCCGTTTTCAGGGAGAAGTGGTGCAAAAATTTCCAAACGTTTCAGTCATCGATTTAGATCTGGTATTAAAACTCTTAGATGAGCTGTTAAGCAAAATCGGTTTTGTAATTCAGTTTATGGCTGGCTTTAGCATGGTTACCGGTTGGATTGTTTTAATCTCTTCGGTATTAACCAGTAAAAACCAGCGGATAAAAGAAAGTATTTTGTTGCGGACAATGGGTGCCAGTAGAAAGCAGATTTTAGCAATAAATGCGATTGAATATTTCTTTTTAGGTGCTTTTGCCGCAGGCGCCGGATTAATTTTAGCCATCAGTGGAAGCTGGGCATTAGCTAAATTCACTTTCGATGCAGCCTTTGTGCCTCCATTGGTACCAACCTTATTGTTGTTTGGCTCAATTGTATCGCTCGTGGTAATTACTGGTATTTTAAGTACAAGAAGCATCCTAAACCAACCGCCGTTAAAGATTTTAAGGACGGAGAGTTAAGCGGTGAGCGAGAGGTATTAACCACCGAGCAAACAGAGAAAACAGAGCAGGATATTGATTCTGATTCAATGGTTCGTGTCCTCACGAACCATCACGTTGCATCATTACCAGCTTCTCTTTGATGATCGCCGCTCCGTGTCAGTCTGAGCGTAGTCGAAGACCTTTTTTAATAAACGTCCATAATAAACCGTATAAGGCTTACATATCCCTTTGATCCGTGGTTCGTGTCCCCACAAACAAAGATAATCGTAATGCCATAAGCTTTAAGATTAGCTTCGCTGAGCACTTCGTGGTTCCCGCCTGCGCGGGAATGACGACCGTTCTTTGGAATCGAACCACTACTTTGCATCATTACCAGCCTTCTCTTTGATGATTGTAGCCACAAAACAGGCTAATCTTTAAACGTGACACCAAATGTTAGGTTTACTTTATTCCATTGCTGTTCAAGCTCAACAACGGATTAAAACAATCCTACAAGTTTTACTAATAATTGATACTTTTACGATTATGATCAGATTAAACAATGATACGCCCAACGATATTCTCCAAGATGTAAAAATCGGCGATATGGTAACCGATACTTTTAGCAAAACCGGCCTCGTAGAAAACATAGAGATTAGCGATGATGGCCTGTACCGCGTTTACGAGTTTCATCTCGTTACCGGCAGAACCATTACTGTTAAAAAGTAAAAAGCGTTAAAAAAAATGAAATAAAAGGATAGACACAGATAATATTAAAATCAGTGTTTATCTGTGTGCATCCGTGTTAAAAGCTACATTTAATCACATTACCTAAGCCCTAACCAAATGTCATTACTTATCCTACTCTTCGGCATCCTGTTGCTTTTCGTGCTGATCTTGAAAAAGATCAACCCAATGATTGCCCTAATTGCTGTGGCAATTATTACTGGTCTTTTATTGGGAATGCCTGCCACAAAGGTAATGAGCTCTATCAGCAATGGTATAGGCAGCACGCTGGGCAGCATGGTAATGGTTTTGGCGCTTGGAGCGATGATGGGTAAATTGATTGAAGACAGCGGATCGGCAAAAAAGATCGTTTTCATATTGATCGGGGCCTTTGGCAAAAAGAACATTCAATGGGCTGTGCTGTTAACCGGTTTATTGGTGGGGATTCCTTTGTTTTATAATGCAGGTTTTGTGGTGTTAATCCCTTTGGTTTTTGCCATTTCTGCCACAACAGGACTATCAAAATTATACATCGGCATACCAATGGCCACAGCCCTTTCGGTAACACATGGTTTTTTACCGCCCCACCCTGGCCCGATAGCTTTAGCTGGTATTTTCCATGCCGATATTGGTAAAACATTGATTTACGGTTTAACTTTAAGCGTACCAATTGCAGTTATTGCCGGAATTTATTTTCCGCGATTGATTCTCAAACGCGATCAATCGGTAACTGTTCAGCGTTTCAGTATCAATGAAGAAGAAAACCTTCCTTCCGCTTCAAGGAGTTTCATTACCGCATTATTGCCAGTATTTTTAATTATTGCGGGAACGATAGGGAGTAGTTTTAAATTCGATTATATCAGTAAACCGCTGTTTATATTTTTAGCCGATCCTACCGCTGCCTTATTAATTTCGGTTATTATTGCTTTAGCGATTCAAAAAACTTCCATTACAAAAGCAATGGAATCGTGCGCTGAAGGTGTTAAAAGTATTGCCATGATTATCTTAATTATTGCAGCAGGCGGTGCCTTTAAACAGATTTTGATTGATAGTGGTATGGGTGAAACAGTAAAACAACTTACCGGTGGGCTGAATTTATCGCCATTATTACTCGCATGGTTAATTACCGCATCACTTAGGGTAACCCTGGGTTCGGCAACAGTGGCCGCACTAACCGCATCGGGTATGGTACTCCCTTTAATTGGCCCCGGAACACCTCCAGAGTTAATGGTTTTATCGGTTGGTGCGGGGAGTCTGATGTTCTCACACGTAAATGATACTGGTTTCTGGATGTTTAAAGAATACTTTAACCTAAGCCTGAAAGAAACTTTCAGCACCTGGACCATGATGGAAAGCCTGGTTTCTGTTTTAGGTCTTATTGGGGTGCTCCTGCTTAATCAATTTGTCAATTAAAATGGCTACTGCTTAACCGGAGCAATATAATCCTTGTTTAATTCAGCTACTTTTGGTGCTTTAACATCTATGTTCCACTTTTGTAACAAGCCAAGAAGTTCTTCTGCTTTTTTAGGGTTTTTATCTGCCAGATTATTTTTCTCACCTATATCATCTTTTAAGTTATAGAGCTGAGTTGAACCATCTTCGAAATAATAGTGCAGTTTCCAATCGCCTTTACGGATAGTTTGTCCGGGCCTTGTCCTAAAAATCGGATCGTTGGTCTCTTTATTTCCGCCTTCTAAATAAATCGGAAAATACCAATATAATGGCCGTTCTGCGAGGTTCTTATTATCTTTTTGAGTGAGCAGATAGTTATAAATGCTATTGCCATCGAGTGGTGGGTATTTCTTTATCCCTGCCAGTTCCATCAGCGTCGGATAAAAGTCTAAATTGCTTACCGGCAAATCAGATTTTGATGCGGGTTTTATCTTTCCTTTCCAGATAAAAGCCAAGGGCACACGGGTACCACCTTCAAAATAACTACCTTTGCCAGCTCTTAAAGGATGCTGAAAGGTAACTTGATTAAACCCGCCATTATCCGAAGTAAAAATGATAAAGGTATTATCAAGAACGCCTTGATCTTTTAACGCTTTTAATAAGATTCCGATATTTCGATCTTCGTTATTCACCATTGTAGCATAGGCTTTATTGGTCTGTTCATCATCGCTCTTATTGGCAAATTTGTACAACAAACTGTCAACCTTCTGGATCGGGCTATGTACAGCATACGTGGCATAGTACAAAAAGAAAGGTTTGGTCCGATCTAATTTTTTAAGGTAATCAACAGTCTTATCTACAATTAAATCGGTTAGGTATTTATCATTTGGGCCATCAAGTTCTATATTTTTGTAAGGTGGATAATAACTTGCTGGCGCACCCACATGTGAGCCACCAATATTGTAATCGAAGCCATAAGGTAATGGATTATCGCTCATGTGCCATTTACCCGCAATGCAAGTGCTATAGCCGTTTTCTTTTAATACTTGGGGAAGAATTTTAAACCTGGGATCAAGGGTCTCTTTGTTTTTAACGGGAATTAACTTCCTGTCTTTACTTTGACCGCGTTCTGATGTGCCAACTGTATAAATACCATGTCGGCTTTGCCATAAACCAGTTAACATGCTTGCCCGGCTTGGTGCACAGTTAGATGCCGAAGCATAACCATTGGTAAATATTAATCCTTCTTTTACTAATGCATCTATTACCGGCGTTTGATAAAATTTAGACCCCATAAATCCGGTATCTTTCCAGCCCATGTCATCAATATTGATAATCAGTATATTGGGTTTTTGCTGGGCAATTGAATAAAAGGAGAAAATTGATAATGCCAGGAGTAAAAGACCTTTTTTCATTAATTATGATTTTGAACATTAAAAATCAAATCTATATTTTTAGTAGGGTATTATCAAAGAAATACTCAAATAATGAGAACCAGCTATAAAAGCATTTAAATAAACAAATTGTAGATAGTTAAACCTATTATTTTATAAAGCAACTGCTACAGCTTCTAAGTAATAGCAACGGGATCTCATTTCGAAACCTTAATTCCTGCTTTTATCCAGGGTAAATTAAACCCGACCAATAGCGTTATCCCTCCCGGTTTTACATCGGGATTCAAAGGAATTAAGCAAAGGGCGGCACTAGTGGAACCGAAGCACTACAGGCACTGCTTTTCAAAAAATGATCAATTCTATAGATCCCTCCATTTCGCTGTGCACCAGTCGGGATGACGAATTGTTCCATTAATTCTTCACCCTGTTCTTTTCTGCATCGGCACCAGAAGACTCGTGTTTAGCTGGCGAAGAAAAAGCTTTACCAAAACGGTAACTATAACTCACCAGAACCGACCTCGAATCCTGACGGTTAACCCAGTTTGCTTCTGTGTTTGCCAGATTATTGATTATACCATTATAAATACGGGTTCTGAAAATGTCGTTAGCGGTTAATTTCAACGTACTTTTTGCTGAAAGTTTTTTCTGCACCGCTGCACCGAACTCATGTACTTCACCCAATAAAAACTGTACATTAGATAGTTTACTTTGGTAACGCATATTTACCTCTGCATTCCAGGTCGGACTGATTTTGAACAGCAAATTCGGATTTGCTCTTAAATAACTTCCATTGGTAACCAAAAAACCTGTGTAGAAATCTGTTTTTGAAACTATTTTTGCATACTCAACATAAGCATTCAGCTTAACCCATTTGGTGAGGTCGATCTCTGCATTTACCGAAACATTGGCCACTCTTGTTTTGCCCACATTTGCTGGTCTGCTGTAATAGGTGCCATTTAAAATTTCTATGGTTTCGTTAACCTCGTCCCGCACCCAGCTGTAACCAAAAGTTGTGGTAATCTTACTTTTATATGTATGCGACAGTTCGATACTTTGCGTAAAAGAAGGCTTTAAAAAAGGATTACCAACATAATAGGTAAACTTATCCAGAGGAGAAAAGAATGGATTAAGGTCCTGATAATAGGGACGATCGATCCTTCTTCCATAATTCAGTCCCAGTTGATTGTTTCCTGCAGTATCGAGTTTATAGGAGAAATAAAGCGTTGGAAATAAACTGTTATAGGTTCTTTTAAAACTCGAATCGGGTTTGATCAGATTGCCCAATTGATGTCCGTTAGAAACCGTGTTTTCATACCTCAAGCCAGCCTGAAGCGAAAACCGCTTTCCTTCCCGGCTCATGTTCAGGTAAACCGCATTGATGTTTTCTTCATATAAAAAGTGATTGCTCTTTTCATAATCGGCATTGGTTTTCCCGTTTGCCGTATTAAAGTAATCCGCAATATTATCGGTTTTGGTATAAGCGGTTTTAACACCCGCATCAAGCTTCCATTTATTTTCCAGTGGATGTGAATAATCAGCTTTAGCGGTATAGATATCAATATTTGAAGGCAGGTTACCTGTTAAAATATCCTGGTATTTTAAGGCTCCACTGGGCAGATAACTGAAGTTGTAGTAAGTTTGATCGGTTTGATTCCGGTAAAGCAGATAATCAGCATCAAAAGTCAATTCTCGTCCTGCCTGCTTAAATTTGTGCCTGTAATTTAAATTTACACCCGCATTCTGGTATTTGATCTGATCGATATTTTCAGCCCTGATGACCGAATCCAATTGCATAGAAGCATTGGATAAATTACTCGTATTGTTGTTTACCTGTTTCGAAATCCGGTTCATTCCGGTAAGTACCACGCCCCAGGTTGTGCGGTCTGATGCATAATAATCAAGTCCTGTTTTCAAATTAAAGGTATTGCCATGCCTGCGGAAATAAGAATTTTGATTGAAGTAGGATTTGGCACTACCATCATCATTTTTATATTTCCTGTTCAGATCAAGATCGGTAAAACTGTTATTTAAATTATAACTCAGGTTACCAAAAACGTTGATCTTATCCTTACGGTAATTAAAGTTGAAACTGTTGTTCGAGCGACTTAATTCGCCTTGATTTAAGCTCAGGTTAATCCCTCCATTAAACCCAGCGATTTTGGTTTTCTTGGTTTTGATATTAATTACACCTCCATTGCCAGCAGCATCGTACTTGGCAGGTGGATTGGTCATCAGCTCAATCTGATCAAGCGAAGAGGAAGGCAGCGAACGCAGGTAATTATCCAGATCGGCACCCGATAAATAGGTTGGTTTATCATCAATAAAAATAGCCACCCCACTCTTGCCTTTGAGCGAGATTACCCCATTCTGATCTACATTTACCCCTGGCGATTTGCTTAGCACATCCAGTGCGGTTGTGCCTGCATTGGAGATCAAAGCATCAACATTGACAACAGTACGATCTATTTTCCGCTCTACAAAAGCTTTCTGAACCGAAATATTCACCTCTTTTAAATTGGTTGCTCCAGCTCTGATCTTGATGTCGGCCAAATTGATCACAGCGCGATTGGCAGTTAAAATCAAGGTATCGGTTTGATAAATAGGTGAACCTACAACCGATACCTTGATGAGGTATTTTCCATAGCTAAGTTTATCAAAGCTAAACAGTCCATCCTTTTCAGTGAAGGTTGTTTTAACCAACACCGAATCTTTAAGCAGTGCAGCTGTGGCAAATTCTATATTTTTCCCATCGGCATCCAATACACGACCGTAAATTCTGGATTGAAGAGTTTGGGCTTGAGCAAAGGTAAGGGCAATATTCATCCATACGGCTAAAAAAGCCATGAGCTTAAATTTCATGATGTGAATTGGGTTAGCGCTTTTAGAACTTAGTTTTTATTGTTTTCGATCAGGAAATTATACATCAGCGAATGATTTTCATTTTTCAAAAATCTTTGCTTGTATTTTTTCTGCACATCAGCATTTTGTTTTACGCCATTTACAATTAAATCGTCTTTATTGAGTTTGTACGACAATTTATTGGTACTGGTAATAATGCCGTCTTTCATCAATTGCTGATTGATTTCGTTGGTATAATCGTGACCATCTCCGTTGGCTACAGTTTTCGAAGTAACCGTTCGCTGTACGCCTGTTCTCGTACTTGTTTTTGGGTTATATACAGGGGGCGTTGGAGGCGTAGGTGGAACTGGTGGATTGGTTGGAGCTGACGGAACCGAAGGCAACGGTGGTGCCGGCGGTACAGCATACGCAGCGCGGGGTGCCCTTGGTGCTCTAGGTGGGCGTGGTGGACGTGGCGATCTTGGTGCACGGTTTCCTCTACTCTCTTTATCATCCTGGGTCCATTTAGCGTCTTCCTTTGCCCATTTATCAACCTCTTTTGTCCAATTGGCATCTTCTTTTGCCCATTTGGCGTCTTCCTTGGCTAATTTAGCATCTTCTTTTGCAAGTTTCTCGTCTGCGATACGGAGTTTTTCATCGGCTATTCTTGCTTTAGCATCTTCATTCCGCATTCGCTCATCCGCTATTGCCTTTCCAGCATCGTCTTTTCTGGCTTGCTGATCGGCAATTCTTGCCTTTACATCTTCATCCGTTTCGCTGTTTTTGCGTTTTTCGTTTAACTGTTTCAATTGACGATCCATTTTCGAATTGATTTCCTTTTCTAATTGATCGGCAGATTTCCCTTCAACAGGTTTAGATTTTTTCGCTGTATCCTGTAAAACCTGTATTGAAGTGGATATTTTTTTTCTGGTAACTGTTTTTGYATTGCCCACGCTCTTGAACGCAGCACTGCAAATCACAACCGATACCAGGGCGATGGTTAATATTGTCTTTTCCATTTTGTTTAAAGTTGAATTGGTGTTGAATAACATCCTGCTTGCTCTATGCAGCAGGCTACCTTTCTTACCCGTTATCGCCATGGCATAAGCAGGTGCACGCTGCTTAAACTCCTGGCAGAATATGAGGGCCTGAACGTAGTTTTTGCGATCGCTTACACAGGCAATGGCCAAATCATCACAGCAATGTTCGCGTTCTGTTTTTATTAATTGTGATACCCAAAGTACCGCTGGGTTAAAGAAGAAAACAATTTCGATAAAACTTTGCAATAGGTTTACCAGGTAATCTTTACGTTTAATGTGGGCCAGTTCGTGAGAAAGAATAGCCTCAACTTCTGCATTTGACAGGCCGGTAAGCAAACCTAATGGGATCAGAATTAAGGGTTTAAAATGCCCCACAACCATTGGCGCCTGCGCAATACCTGATTGCATGATTTTAACCGGTTGACTTAAACCTAATTTTTCGGCCAACATAGCTAACTTTTCATCCCACTGTTTACCTGCAGCATAGGTTTTATGTTTACGCAAATGATATACACCATTTAAACCTACCACTAACTGAACACTTTTTCCGCATATAATTAAAAACCAGATCAGTACAATCTGATATGCATAGGCGTTCCATAGAGAAAGAATTTTGTTCAGTCCCGAATACATATCATGCTGAACGTTTGCAATTACAGGTTGATCGGTAGCCCCACTTGGGAGATTAATCGCCACCTGGCTGGCTATAGAACCTATAGGCTTTTGCAGTTCTTTGTAAAAGGTGAAGAATATAGCCACAACAAACAAGGCCAAACATATGGTGAGGAGGTTATAACGCATTGCCGCGCTAGCTTTTCGGGTAGTAAACATCACCAAACCAGCAAGCAAGGCCAATATTACCCCAAGCCATAGTGAGTGGAATAAAGTAGCACCAAGGGCATGAAGCCAGTTTTCGGGTAAAAGGTTAATTAACTTAAATTCCATCATTGTGGTTCTTTAGAATCTGTTATTATTAATTATTCCATGCTATCCAATAGCCGCTTTATCTCTTCTATTTCCTGTTTAGAGGTTTTTTCGTTACCCAGAAGCTGCATCATTAACTGCGAAGCGGATCCTTTATATAAGGTATTTACAAAACGGTCTAACAACTGAACCTTGGTTTTCTCCTCAGCCTCAACAGGAATATAAATGTGTTTCATTTGGCTTTCATCACGTTTTAATATTCCCTTTTCGGTTAAGATCTGCATCTGCTTTAAAGTTGAGGTATAATTCACCTCTCGCTGCTCGTTCAATTTATCGTTTACAAACCGAACTGTAGATGGCCCGAATTCCCATAATACCTGAAGAATTTCTAATTCAGCTTTAGTGGGTTCAGGCAGATTATTTTCAGTTTGATTACTTTTCATACCCTAAAGGTACGATGTTTTTCGTACGATTCAAATATTATGTTACTTATTTTTATAAAAAATGTTCAATCAGCTCATTTTAAGCAATTTAATAAGAAAGTATGCAAGGTTTCCTTTTTAAGGAAAAACAGGTTTATTATATGGAGCGCAAGTTCTGTGTAAAATAATGAGCTTCTTCCCGTTTTACGCTTTTACGCTTCGCTGCCTCGTACCTCGTTGCTGCAGGGTAGCGCTGCAACCGGGGCTAGGTGGCCACAGCATTATTTCATTTGTTGGGTTGCAGGGTGCACAAGCCCTGGTTTCTAAACCCGATCCGATAGCTATCGGATGGAGCGGAATAGCCTGGAGCGCAGCGAGGACTATAAGTGAAAGCGGGACTGGCGGTCTCCAAGAACCACAAGCCATCCATTTCCTAATTCTAATAGCGGGTAAATAGTTTTTTACCTGTACACATCAAACGATCTATTTCGGTCGGTGAGACACCAACCGATAGGATAAAATCAATCCCGTTATTTATTGATCAGTGCGATATCATCCACAATAATATCTCCGGAAGGTGTTTTATTAAAGATAAATCTAATTTTTTTAAGATCATTAACCTTAAATAGGCTATTGCCGCCTAAAATTTTCTCTATATCGAAATAGAAAAAATCTGGTACCGCTTCTGAGTTTGGATAATCGTTAAATAAGTCAAACTTACTCAGGTTTTTTGCCATTTGAGGCTGAAGAAGACTACAGCTGCTCAAAGGAAAAGAAAAACGGTGTTTTTTAACGTCTTCCACCTCAATAGTGAAATCGATTGGCTTATTATTTCCTGAAGCATTTTCCTTCCCTGCAGCCAATGAAAAACTTAACATCTTACCCGACAGAGAGAGCGGGGAAGATAAAGCCACCGAAAAGAAACTAGCCTGATGTTTGGGTTTTAACGAATCCCAACCAAGGTAAACGGCCTTGGAAATTTGCATGCTCCATAAAAACTTATTCTGCTGTTCCTTCCACTCTCGAAGGCCGCTTGAGGTAATTTTGCCTCCTGGAATAGATGTTGTACCAACATTTACATCCTCTTCAAAATCGGCCAATAAGGTTTTTTGTGCAGGCTCGAACTGGTTCATGTATAGCTTTTTAGGCAACCAATTTCTACCAGATCTTGCATCCATAAAAAGCGGTTTATAACCCGCCTGATTGTTTAGTGTTGTTTCCAGAAAACCATTAATGTACACACTCAATATTTTTTGCTGTTCCTGCTCATCCATCAACTGTTTTAGATTAAACCTATTGATGCCTGGCCCTGCCCCATCTTTTCGACCCCAAACTGAATTAAATTGCCCGTGATTGGCTGCACTTAAATAAAGACCGGCTTTAAAACCATTAAAGTTGGGAGAAAACTGGATCCTTTTCATGGTAGCAAGTCCACCATAGGTCTGCATATCCATATCAAGAGCCCCCTGGATCACAAAATAATTGATATCCTTTGCAACTGTTAAGGTTCCGCCAGGTTTGTACTGGCCATCAACAGGTGCTATGGCAATAACGGCTCCAATATTGAAATTAAATTTAAACACCTCCCTTGCATCATCGGGATAATGGCTAAGCCGATTAAACACCGCCGCATGGGTTACGGCCTCTCCTCCCCTCGAATGACCAATAATGGCAATCTTATCCATATCAATTCTTTTATAAAAGCTATTTCCGGGTGTATTGTTCCAATTGCGCAAAAGTTCAAGGTGTTTTAACAGTAACCATGCCCTCGCTGCATTCTCATTCTTTAATCCACCGCCAAATACATCCAGATCAGTTAACGAAAGGTTAAGAAAATTCTCATCTACCGATACCACCATATATCCGCGACTGGCCAATAACTCGCCCAAAAAAGTATAGCCTGGATCGGAAGCATGCTGGGCAAGATGATTGCCATGAACGATTACCACTAACGGCAACTTTTCTTTTTTATCACGTGGATACCAAACCAGTCCATTCAGCGGAAGCGACTTCTGATCAAACCCAAAATATATGGTTCTCAGCTTTCCCGAAAGCCCGATCCAGGAGGAGAGCAAACGAGAACCATTAACGCTTGTTGTTTTTATCTTC
Organism: Pedobacter sp. 01T416_2; assembly: GCF_056398925.1. NCBI lineage: Bacteria > Pseudomonadati > Bacteroidota > Sphingobacteriia > Sphingobacteriales > Sphingobacteriaceae > Pedobacter > Pedobacter sp. 01T416_2. The sequence continues at coordinate 6,518 of NZ_JBFTQI010000001.1, read as the reverse complement.
ACACCATCACCAAATTCTTTCCGCCACTTATCCTTTCCACTGCCATAACTGAGCACATAAGATTTGTATGGCCCTTTACGCGATGGATCTGGCAGATCAATTGCCTCAGGAAGCTTACCATTCAGTTTATAATTTACAACAGCTATCGGCTTAGTTCCTTGCCCCAAGAAAATACACAGACCTAAAATGAAAGCAACAGAAGAAAGTACCACTACCAGAAACCAAAAAATATTTTTCAAATTTTTCAATGGAAACAGGCTGCCTTTTTTCCATTGATAAAAACCAGTCAATATCAATACTGGCAATACAATTATTCCTGCAATCAGCACCCAGCCATAAGTGGCAGGAAGATAAAAAAAATAAAAAACAGCCAGGTAACAAAAAATAATGGCAACCTGATAAGCGGCGGGAATGCGCGGCAATAATTTTAATAAACGCATTATCAAAACTGAAATGACAATACCACAACCCACATAAAACAACAGATAGCCTACAAGATATAAGATTGGTATATGCTGATAAAAGTAAAGCACATGCATTACAGATAGAAACAGTACCACAAAGGCAACAATAAGCTTACCTGCCCTGCCTGGTATTTTTTCTGCCGGGGAAAGAAATTCGACGGTGCGTTTAAAAAAGGATTTGATTTTAGCAATTATAATCATAGTCTTAATCGTATTTAAGTAATACAAGATTTCAATACCAGCTGATTTTCAGCAGGCACGGGATAATGTGCCTATTGAGCAAATTAATAAAAATCGATAATTAGTTAAAAAATTGTTGACCTTGCTTTGGAAAAGGATAAACGCTATGTTGTGATTACATTAATTGTACCGCCATTTATATTGTGAAGTACATTTGGCGCACTTAAAGATTAATTTATCTTGCTTAAATTATCCTTTACCTGCTTAATCACGGCAATAATATCTTCTTCTCCATATTTTGCAGCCGCATCTCCGAAAGTATTTAGTGCTGTTTTAGCCAATGGTGATGAAATCCCTTCGGCTTTGGCCAGGTTCAGATCTTTTACAATATGTTTAAGTGCAAAAGCAGCTTGGTAATGATCAGCAACAATGGCATCACCTTTAATTTTGGTAAAAATATTGCCAATGGCTGCATTATTGATCAATTCTAATAAGTCTTCTGTTTTAATCCCTTGTTCATTCGCAAACAAAACGGTTTCAGCCAGGCCCTGTGCATATAGGGCCAAAAGCGAATTGATGGCCAGCTTTGCACTGTTGCCCGCACCATTTTCGCCAACAAGTTTGGCAAGTTTGCCCATTTTTTCCAGAATCGGTTTTACCTGATTAAAAGCAGCTTCTTCACCGCCAACCATGATAACCAACTGACCGGTTTCTGCCTGCTTCACACTGCCTGAAACTGGCGCATCTAAATAAAAGTTTCCTTTTGCTTTACACTGCTTAGCCATTTCTTTTGAAATAGAAGGAGAAACCGTGCTCATATTGATGATGATCTTATCCGAAGTTTCTCCACTAAAAAGACCTTCTTCTCCCTTAAAAATCTGTTCTATAGCGGCATCATCAGAAACCATAACAATTACCACATCAGTAGTTACAATCRGCGCTTTAGGTGTTTCGGCTATTGATGCGCCCAGTTCTTTCAGTGCAGCTTCTTTATCCTTGTTCCTGTTATAGACAGTAACTGTGTAATCTGCTTTTATCAATTGCTCTGCCATCGGGATACCCATATTACCTAACCCGATCCAGCCTATTTTTGTAGTATTCATTTCGTTATTTTTATAATAAACAAATGTGCCAAAGAAAAAGCTGAAATTCTTAAACGTTACGTAAAAATGATACGATGAAGTAATTATTTGTATAAGCCGCTTTAACATACTAATATTTTTAGTAAATTAGCGCTGCATTAAAATAATCTCCCACTTTGTAATTACCATACCATATGGCCAGCCCGCTTAAAGATTTATATTCTCCAGCCTTTTACGATAGATTAGCCCATGCATTAACGGCTACTGTTCCAGGTTTCGACGAAGGAAAATTTATTAAAAAGGTTTTCACTGCTGACTTCGAATCAAAAGAACTAAAAGAGCGGATGAAACATACCTCGAAGGTATTACATGATTTTTTACCCGAAGATTATCCTCAAACGATAGCGTTGATTAAAAAAACTATCGCACAATTAAGGCTGCAGGGTATTGGAGAAGATAGCCTGGCTTATATGTTTTTACCTGATTATATCGAAACCTATGGTATAGATGATTTCGAAGGTTCAGTTGAGGCACTCGAATTTGTTACGCAGTTTGTAAGCTGCGAATTTGCTGTTCGTCCTTTCATTTTAAAATACGGAAATGAGATGATTTTAAAGATGCAAAAATGGTCGCTGCACGAAAGCCATAAAGTAAGAAGGCTCGCCAGTGAAGGAAGCCGTCCGCGCCTACCCTGGGCCATGGGTATCCCCTTTCTGAAAAAAGACCCGACATCCATTTTACCCATACTGGAAAACCTTAAAAAAGATCCATCAGAATATGTAAGGCGGAGCGTTGCCAATAGCTTAAATGATATTGCAAAAGATCATCCTCAGGTTGTTTTAAATGTGGCTAAAAACTGGTCGGGTTTGGGTGCCGAAACCGATGCCATTATTAAACATGGCAGCCGTACATTACTTAAACAAGGCCATGTGGATATCCTTAAACATTATGGCTTAGATGATACAGGGATTTTATTAAAAGATTTCAAAATCTTAACGCCTCAGGTCAAAATTGGCGAAAGTCTGGAGTTTTCATTTTCTATTCTGAACGAAAATCCGACTGAACAAAAAGTGAGGTTGGAATACGCCATTTACTATAAAAAGCAAAACGGCCAGAACACTAAAAAAGTGTATAAAGTTTCGGAGCGGATTTATCCTGCGGGTGCAGCAGTAAACATTACACGCAAGCAAAAATTCGTGCTGATTACCACGCGTAAATTTCATCTGGGCGATCACCAGGTTTCGATGATCATTAACGGTGCTGAGAAGGAAATTTCACACTTTGAATTAACGGCTTAGTTTGGATTTTAATTCATCGAGCAAAGCGACCTGCTTTTCGTTAATGTGTTTAATGGCATTATTGTAGGCAAACCATTCGGCTTTGTCTATTTCAGCAAAACTTTGCTTTTTACCCGATCGCGGCGGCCATTCTATTTCGAAAGTATTACTAACAATTGTAGAAGGATCAAGATCTCCTTCCACAGCCCAACACAATACTTTTTTACCCCCCTTTTGCACAATGGGAGTTAATTCAATAAAGTCGCCGGTTAAGCTTTGACCTGTTTCCTCTTTAAATTCGCGGACTGCAGCTGTTAAAGCTTCTTCACCTTCATTTAGTTCCCCTTTGGGCACTGTCCAAAAGCCAATATCTTTTTTTGCAAAGAATGGCCCACCCGGATGAACCAGAAAAAATTCTACCTGCTGATCTTTTCTTCTGAAGAGCAATATTCCAGCACTCTGTTTCATAAGGGCAAGGTAGGGATTGTATCTAAAGAAGTCAAGTTTTAAAAACTTGACTTCTTTTAAATCTAATTATTAAAAATTTGCCTCTCTAAAGAAATTTCAATAAATTCATTTATGCCAATTAATGAAAAACACATTGAAGATTTTATTGAAAATGAATTCATGCATATTATCTGCAAATCCGTTAGTGGCTCAAAATTATTTAAAGACGATGGTAACAGGATATATTTTCTTCTAAAATATGCACAGTATTCTGCAGGTTATGTAAATACCTATGCTTACATCTTATTGGATAATCACACCCATTTCTTGATAAAAAACACAAGTTCAGATGAACTTAAATCGCATTTAAAATCTTTGAGTAAAGATTCCTTAAAAACACATCAGAAAAAATACTTGGCCAATGAAATTTGCTACAGCGAAGCTGTAGAATTTCAGATGAAAGACTTTTTCATTGCTTATGCAATGGCATTTAATAAGAAAAATGATAGGTCTGGATCTTTATTTGTCAACCCTTTTCGAAGGGTGAGAATTATCGATGAAGTACATTTACATCAATTGATTATTTATATCCATGCAAATGTATTAAAGCATGGTATCTGTACTGAATTTAAAAATTACAAATGGTCGTCTTATCAAACGATTCTGTCGGAGAAGAAGACAATTTTGAAAAGAAAAGAGGTATTAGATTTTTTTGGTGGTAAAAATAGTTTTGTGAAACAGCATCAAATTCAAAGCGAGCACTTCTACATCTGTAATCATCAAATCGAATAGTTCCTATAGAATTCAATATGTCCAAAGAAGTCAAGTTTTAAAAACTTGACTTCTTTCAAATTCATTAAAAAAGCAGCCAGGTTTTTTAAGTCCTGGCTGCTTTATATAATCTGGTATGATGAGATTTTATTGGAGGCGTTTTACAACAACCCGTACAAACCATGGGCGTAATTCCTTAATGAAGATGATACCGTCTTCATCTTTTCGGGAGATGGGCCTTTTACTTTATAGGCTTCTGGATGAAGTTCTAAAGGTTGTTCGTTAATGTGTTCTAATGTGTTTCTATTGCTTAATGTAGCATGTTGTTCTTCGCTTAATTTTAAAGGTGCCATGATCTTGAAATTTATACTAGAACAACAGGATTATCTGGAATAAGTTTGCGGCTTTTTGTAATTTTTTAAGATTATTTTCCAAGACCCGAAATCCAGTTTTCGGTATCCGAAATTTTAACCGGCACGGCCGAAGCAATGATTTTCAGCACCCCTCCTGCATTGATATCTTCTTGCGTGATAAAGTTCTTTTTGAAAGGCTTTCCGTTAAGAAAAACGGCCTTGATATATTTGTTTTTCAAGCTAAAATTTTCAGTTTCGATGGTAAATGTTTTTCCTTTTGGCAGGTTATAGCTTAGCGATGGAAATAAAGGCACATTTAAATAATAAATTGGCCACCCTACACATGCCGGAGAAAAACCACTTGCCGCAAACACATACCAGGCACTCATTGCACCGGCATCATCGTCCATAGTACGCAGATAGGCATGTGGCTGGTTTCTATAAATTTTACCGATATAACTACCGATTCCGCGGCTGTTATCGTTAAAATAATTTTGGATTACGGTATCAGCTGCCAATTGATGCATCCAATATTGCGATTTATAACCAGACTTGGTAACATTATACATCAATGGTACCTGCAAATCTGGTTCATTGGCATGGTTGTATAAATCACGCGCAAAAAATTCGTCGAGTTTTGCCAGATAAGATTCCTCTCCCCCGTCCAGTTCAATCAACCCTTTAAAATCATAAGGCACAAACCATCGATATTGCCAGATGGTACCCTGGTATAAACCACGGGCCTGCATACGGTCGACATCATTTTTGCTCATATCTTTAAAATCCTTGTTCCAATATTTCTTGTATTCAAGCGCTTTATTGAGATAAAAATCAGATTTTTCTTTATTCTTTAAAATCTTAAAGATTTCTGCCAATGCCCAGTTATCGTAACTCGATTCCAGTGCTTTATCTGGAGATTTGTAATCCAGGCCATTTACCTCTTTCACTAACGAATCGGCAATCTTGTTAAAATCTACCGGATAACCCTTGCGGTAGGCATCAAGCAAAACCACAATGGCATGTTCAGAACGCACGGTATTTGATGGCTCATTTTGCCCGGCATAATCTTTTTTGCCCGAGTTATACAGATCAGCAATAGAACTGACCATTCCAGCATACCTATCTTGTTCAATTAGCGAAAGCAAAGGCAACTGCGTACGGTAATTGTCCCAAATGGCCCAGCCGTTGTAGCGGATTTCTTTATCTTTCTGAATTTCGCCTTTTGTATTGCGATATGTTCCATCAGTTTCTGAAATTACATAAGGCGATTGCATGGTGCGATATAAAAGCGAATAAAATAGTTTTGCACTTTCTAGATCGCCATTTACGGCAATTTTGGAAAGATCGGTATTCCAATCGGCTTTGCTTTGTTCTTTTACGGTATTGAAAGGATTTTTATTGACAGAAGCTTTTGCAGCTTCAACACTTACCGAAGAAAGTGCAATATCGATTCCCACTGAGGTTAATTCTCCTTTAAGCGTGGCAATCATTTTATGATCGTCTATTACTTTCCATGATACATTATCGCCGATTTCCATATAATAGAACAATTTGTATTTACCTGCACCACAGGTTGTTTTTGAGGTAATCCATCCACTTACGCTATTACCGTTTATCTCGTGCGATTCGGCTACAAAAGCACCGTTAAAAGCATAACCCAAATCGAGGTAAAAACCTTTGGCCCCTTTCGGAAATTGGTAGACATGCTTCCCGGCTTTGCCCAATACGGTAAAACTGGCTTTAATTTTATTTTCAAAACCTACTTCATAGTAACCTGGACTTGCTTTTTCAGAAACCTTAATCAGTTCTGACTTCGCCGGATCACTGCCTAAAAATGGTTTGATGAAAATATTACCACCCGAGCCCTGACAGCCAACTCCTTCGAAACGGTTGTGGGTAAAGCCTTCGAATTTCTTGGCCAGGTATTCGTAACCGGTATGTGTT